>NZ_JBNPOS010000026.1:0-22322 GCF_050315295.1 Streptococcus sp. SGI.013 | reverse complement strand
TGTTAACTCTGTAATACGAGCTACTGTGCTGTAGTTGATTGGCTCACCTGACTTACCGGTCACCTCATCAATAGTTCCTAGCTGTTGACCACCTTCATCTTGGTAGGTGATGGTAGCTTTTTGAGCGTCTTTGACATATCTAACGATAACTTCGGTGTCTGGATCAGTTGCCGGAACATCCTGAACAGCTTCGACAATTAGCTTATCTGCTTCATAGCCATCAATGACGGGAGAAACAACTTCATTAAAATCATTGTCAGCTGATGTCCATGGGGTATACGCAAGAGCGCCTGTAACGACATTTACCTTAGCAGTGCGAGTAAATGTCAATGTTTCTTCAACTGTCGGTCTTGCCTCTGATCCGTTTTCGTATTGGTACTTGATTGTACGTTTTACTGTTTCGTTTAAGTCTGTTGCTTTTACTCCGTCTGGATATTTAGGTCCAGTTGGATTAGTTGGGTCTATCGGAGTATTTGGCTCTTTAGGAGCATCAGGTGTTACCGTCTTAATTCTTTCGCGTAAGATAATTTTATAAACTTGACTTGGTGCTACAAGTCCAACTCCATCCTCAATGCTATCGAAGTAAGTCGTTTTATTAGAAAAACCATCACTAATTACTTCGTACCCTTTATCTATATAGGTCTGTAGTATATCAAGCGTAATACGTTTTGAAATAATAGTTCCTTTTTCACCTTGTTCCCTTATGGTATGAGACAACTTATCAGGACCAGCTACATTCCCCGTTTCAACATCCACTGGTCTTAAATAGATCTCCATTAATGCTTTTGCTGCTTTTTCATAGACATAGGTTAATTCTTTTACGGTATCTCTTTCGACAACACCTGTTTCAGCATCGATTTTTACGATTCTTCTAAGCTCATTAGGATCTTCGGTAACTGGCCTTAGAGTAGAAGTTGATGGATCAATACGCCTTAAATAATACTGATCTATCGCAGCACCATCACCCGTAGTTACACTGGAATGCTTGTAGTTTCTTGTATCGTATTGTTCACCCGTTGCTCCATGTCCAACAAGGGTTGCACTACGTTTAAGAGTCTCTCC
This sequence comes from Streptococcus sp. SGI.013, assembly GCF_050315295.1. NCBI lineage: Bacteria > Bacillati > Bacillota > Bacilli > Lactobacillales > Streptococcaceae > Streptococcus > Streptococcus sp. SGI.013. Next base: position 21,260 of record NZ_JBNPOS010000026.1, on the reverse strand, counting down.
TTTATCATTCACATAGTGAATAATAACACTACCCTTTTCAGCATAGTAATAAGTCACGTGCTGTTCATTCGCAACATTGTCATTGACCATACGCATTTGAACACCACCGAAACCAAAAGGTTTACCGTCTTTTCCTTTTAGTGTTACCGCTTGGTGTTCTGGAATAAAGAAATTACCTTCAGAGAAGTTTTCTCCATTTCTAGCAAAATTATTAGTTTCCCCTGTAATAACATTTGTCTTTGTATGAGGATTAGTTTTGTAACTTTCAAATTGATGTTTTGAAGTGTAACTATAACTACCTTCTAACGTATTTACTTTGCCAGGAACAATTTCTTCAGATGTAAAGAACTTAATAAAGTTTTCTGATGTAAGGTCTGCTTCCGTAATATTTGTTTTTCTATCAAGCGCTAATCTATTTGGTCCATCTGGATTTAACAGATAAATGTGCACTCTATGAGTACCGTCTTTTCTAGTAACTTCCAAGACACGCACCAAATTGTGCGTCATGATACTTTGAATCGTTTTTGCTCCGACTTTGTAATCTGCTGCCAAATCACCCTTTAGAACAGTCGGCACATCTTCGGAAATTAGCTCATATTTATCAAAATCTAGAGCTCCTGCAATAGTATAACTATCTCCAGTTAACGCTCCTTTTTGGATATAGGTAGCTAGCGTTTCTTCTGCTCTCTTGTCTGTAGCTTTTACGACATATTTCGTTTCTTGAGTCGTACGAACCGGAACCAAAACATTAAAAATATTCAGTTCTGTCCCAACAGATTCTGGACTAACCTTATCATAAATGACTGTGTTGACATTACCACCATGAGGGTTGTTGATTTTTAAGTTTTTGCTTGTAGAATTACTCGGATCTGGAGTAAATTGAAACTCATATGTATAACTATCTTTCTCATATTGAGCTAGCGTAGCAAATTTACCTGTAGAACCTTGGTCAATCTCTATCGATTCTAAAATTTTATTATTCTGTCCCTTATCTACCAAATCAGCATAAACTTTGTTTACATCACCCTCCTTAGCAATTGAAAATTGGAAGAAATAGTCTTTGTTATATTTTTTATTAAAAGTCGTTGTCTTATTAGGATCTGATTGCGAATCTAAGCTTAACACCATAAAGACTTCTCGCCCTGATGGAACAGCTGTTTTATACGCATCTGGAACCAAATTATCGGTTTCGGTTACACTTGCATCCCCAGCTGCCTTGTCAAAATTTGCACCGACCGTTTCAGCCTCATCAGGAACTTTCCATTCAGTAGTTACATAAGAAGCTGTAGTGGCACTTCTTGTAGCATTTTCCATAGCTCTAAAGCCACTTGTTCCTTCGGAATCACCACCCATCTCTGTTTTAGTTTCAATTAAAGGATTATCCTTCTCATCTTTTTTACGGGTCACAGCAAATGAAAGAATGTTTGTTTTATTTTCTTCGACAACTTTGGTTATCGTATCCATTTGATCATCTGCTAAACGATAACCCAAATACAATTTATCCACGGTAACGGTTACTTCAACTTTAGCGACTTCATCACTTGTTGTTACAGAAGCATAACTTACCTGACCAAGTTTTTTCTCCTCTCCAGTATCAACATCTCTCTGAACAACTTTATAGGGGATGTTCACCACACGTTCTACAGCAGGTTCAGATACCGCTTCTAAACTATTAGCAGGCTGTGATAAACCCACACTTTCCACCTTTTTAGAAGGCTCACTGTATGATACATCCGTTATCTCTTGATTATCTTTAGCATCACTTTGACTATTTGGACCTGATGTCACTATTTCTGTCTCTGAATCAGAAATTAATTCTTTATCCAAAATAGCTTCTTTAGCTGTTTCTACAGTATCGTGAACTAAAGTCTCTTCGACAGGAGCTACTACGTCACCCTCTTTATTCTCTATAGATTGTTCCTTGGCATGCTCCACTATCTCCTCTTGATAAGCCGATAAACTAGACTGAACAGTACTAGAATGAACAGTACTAGACTGAGATACAGAAACTTCACTGACCAAAGGCTCATTCCATAGTTCTGAGGTTGAAGTAGGACTGACTATATTTTCTTCTAAAAGAGAACTGCTAGTAGTATCTTGCAAGGAAGAACTATCTCCTACACTAACAACCACCTCCTGTGTAGAAGATACTGTAGAGAGCTCATCTGCGGACACACCACTTACCCCTGCACCTAATATCAAAGATATCCCTAAAAGAACACTAGCTGCACCAAAATGAAATTTCCTTATCGAAAACCGTTGTTTTCTAATATACCAATCAAAACTTTTCGTACATTTTTTCATAACAGACTCCTTTCTACTTTATATAACATGTGAATATAACAAAGCTATAATTGTTTACGCTTACATTTTAACATTTGGTTGTCGCTTTTTCAATTTTCTAAAGATAATTATGACTTGATATGCTTATCATTAGTGTTTTCTCATTTTGTGGTTTTTATTGAAATAAAAAAATAGTCTATTCATATGTTATTGCTTATAGTTATAATGTAAACTAAGCAGACACCTAAGGATTGCCAAGTAATCAAACGTAAGAAATTTTTAGAAAAACTCCTCCCATCGTCATCGCTACTTTCCAAGGTGATTCTCCAGGATTTAAAAAGAAAATTGTCCAGTTCCCGCTAGCCATACCATATTAGAAATATTAAAGAAAATCACTAGTCCCCAAAAAATCAACAGTCAGTTAGGACAGTTCCATTAGATAATGGTACAATAGAACTGCTACAAGATTATAAAGCCCACCATTGTAAAGAAAATGATTTTAACCAACTCTTTTCAGAGAATACTCACGCCTACTTAAACAGGCAATTAAAATCACTCGTCGGTCGTTCTGTCCCTATCCACTTATTAAGACATATATCCGTTAGTTACTTTCTAACCAACAGCATCGAGGTCTTGGCCATATCAAAACTAACTGGACATAAAGACCCGACTATTACACTCAATACCTATTCGCACCTATTAAAAAAGAGGTCGCTGATTTCGACACAATCAAAATGCTTTTTTGAAAAATTTGGAGCGAATTTGGGGCGAAACCTTGTAAATACACTATATAAAAGGACTAAAATGATTACAAAAGAATTTGATACTATCGCTGCTATTGCAACACCTCTTGGGGAAGGGGCTATTGGGATGATTCGGCTATCTGGCTCAGATGCCTTTAGTATTGCTAATGCCATTTTTAAAGGGAAAAATCTAGAGAAGGTCGCAAGCCATACACTAAATTATGGTCATATTGTAGATCCCAAAAACCAGAAAATTTTAGATGAGGTCATGCTGGGGGTGATGAAAGCTCCTAAGACCTTCACACGAGAAGATGTGATTGAAATCAATACACATGGAGGCATAGCGGTTACAAATGAGATCCTTCAATTAGTCATCCGAGAAGGAGCTAGGCTAGCAGAACCTGGTGAGTTTACTAAACGCGCTTTTTTAAATGGTCGTGTCGATCTCACGCAAGCTGAAGCCATTATGGACTTGATTCGTGCAAAAACAGATAAAGCCATGTCTGTTGCTGTCAAGCAATTAGATGGTTCCTTATCAGAACTCATCAATAATACCCGTCAAGAAATCTTAAATACCTTGGCTCAAGTAGAGGTTAATATTGATTACCCAGAGTATGATGATGTTGAAGAGATGACTACTGCTTTGATGAGAGAAAAAACACAAGAATTTGAGGCACTTTTAACACGATTGCTAAAAACTGCCAAACGTGGAAAAATTTTGCGCGAAGGACTATCTACTGCTATTATTGGACGCCCAAATGTCGGAAAATCAAGCCTTCTAAATAATCTCTTGAGAGAAGATAAGGCTATTGTGACAGATATCGAAGGAACAACGCGTGATGTCATTGAAGAATACGTTAATATCAATGGAGTGCCACTAAAATTGATTGATACTGCTGGTATTAGAGAAACAGATGATATCGTCGAACAAATTGGGGTAGAACGTTCTAGAAAAGCTCTCGAGGAAGCTGATCTGGTACTTCTAGTACTCAATGCCTCAGAAAAGCTAACCTCCCAGGATAGAGAATTGATTAAAATCAGCCAAAATACTAACAGAATCATTCTCCTTAACAAAACCGATCTACCAGAGCAAATTGAGAGCCAAGAATTGCCAAATGATGCTATTCGTATCTCTGTTTTAACCAATCAAAATATTGATCAAATTGAAGAGCGGATTAAGCAACTTTTCTTTGAAAACGCTGAGATTGTAGAACAAGATGCCACCTATCTTTCTAATACACGTCATATCAGTTTAATCGAACAAGCTGTAGAAAGCTTACAGGCTGTTAATCAAGGACTCGAGATGGGAATGCCAGTTGATCTACTTCAGGTTGACCTCACTCGAACATGGCAAATACTAGGGGAAATCACAGGTGATGCCGCACCTGATGAACTTATTACCCAACTCTTCAGCCAATTCTGTTTAGGAAAATAGCCCCTATCAAAAAAACATTCCAACATCACGCGATGTTGGAATGTTTTTGTATGATATCTAAAATGACTAATCTATCCGACTGCCACTCTGCTAAAATCATTGACCCTGAAAAATCAAAATAACAAAACTCGTACAAACTTCCCTCTACACGCTTCCCCATCAACTTAGGATTAGGGTGATTGCCAAGTTGTTCTTCTAGCCAAAACAATAAATCTTCTTGACAGTCTTTTGGCAAAGAATGGTATGACTTATAAGAACGATAGGAAAACATGACCTTACACATATCTTTTCTCCTTCAACAAATGTGACAAGGAAAATAACACAGGAGCTTGATCATGAGCTTTTTTTGCCTTCAAACTCTTATAAAGGGCTAACTCATTTTCTGCTTGTTCCATGATGACTTGCTTGGCAAATTGAGCTAATGTCATCTGATTTAAAGTCGCTAATTCTTGTAATAAGGCTTTTTCATCATGGGTTAGAGTGATAGACACAAAACCTTTTTCCTCTCTCAATTGTTCATAGCCTTCAATTTTTTTACGAATACTTAGCATCCTAATCTCCTTTCATCCTATCTATTCGTAAAGAGACTGGAAAAATGGAGTAATCATTTAAAATTGTTGATTTTTCTGTCTAGAACAAGATTAATTTTGAAGGGATTACCTTATTTAATCAATTCGTAAATAGCTTCTGCATAAATTGCAGCGGAGCGGAAAATATTGTCTAATGGCATGTACTCATTAGCTTGGTGCATGGTATTTTCATCTCCTGGGAACATGGCACCAAAGGCAACCCCACGCTCTAAAAGACGCCCAAAAGTACCGCCACCAATAATCTGTTCATATCCTTTAAGACCCGTTTGTTTTTCATATACAGATAAGAGTGTCTTCACCAACTCGTCATCCATAGAGGTATAGTGTGGTGTATGCTCGTGCTCAGACCAACTAACCTTCGTGATGCCTTCTAACTGCTCAAGACCTGCTTTGATGGTCTCCTTGTCTGTACCTTTAGGATAACGGAAGTTCAGTGCAATGGTATTATCTTGACTAGTCTCATCAAAGCTAAAGACACCAGCATTCATACTGAGTGCTCCCATACGCTCATCGGTGTAGGCGACACCAAGTTTCTCTCCTGAAAAATCCTGATGTAAAACAGTCGCCGCAATGTCAATAAAGGCCTTAGCACTTCCTTCAAACGCATAAGGTGACAAGAATTTCGCTAAATAAGTTGCCCCGTTGATTCCCTCTTCTGGTGTTGAACCGTGTGCAGATTTTCCAATAATGGTCACAATCACCTTTTGTCCTGAACTTTCTACTGTACCAGAAACTTCTGGATGTTCCGCTAAGAATGTTTCTAAATCTGCAGACAAGGTAGCTGAATCAATCTGACCTGATAGCTCTGCTCTTGCTGACTCTGGTACCATGTTTTCGCGTAAGCCACCTGTGAAACGATGCAAGGTAACTGCTCCGCTATTTTCTCCAGAAAAATGAAGGTATTCCGTAATGTTTCCTTTTTCACCATTGATGATTGGAAATTCTGCATCTGGGGAGAAGCCAAAATCAGGATCTTTAAGGCCATTGTGGGCAAAGTAATAATCCATATCTGCCCAACCTGACTCTTCATCAGTCCCTACGATAAAGCGAACTTTTTTAGAGACTGGCAGACCAAGTTCTTTGATAATCTTTAAACCATAGTAACAAGCCATTGTCGGTCCTTTATCATCACTTGATCCACGCGCATAAAGTTTGCCATCCTTGATGACTGGTTGATAAGGATCTGTCTCCCAGCCTGAACCTGCTGGCACAACATCTAAGTGGGCAAAGATGCCAAGAACTTCGTCTCCTTCACCAAACTCAAAATCTCCAGCATAATTATCAATATTACGCGTCTGATAACCATCACGCTCTGCCATCGCTAAAAAATGCTCCAAGGCACGAACAGGACCTGGTCCAAAGGGATGCTTGGCATCGGCTTGACTATCATCACGCTCTGAGTTAATTTCCAAAAGGCTAATCAAATCAGCCATCAAGTCATCTTTACGTTTTTCTACTTCTACTTTAAAATCAATTGTCATTTTTCTCTAAACTCTCTTTCTGTGCTACTTCTTGTAATGCTTTTAATGTTCTCATCGCCAAGTCCGCTTGATCATATGACACTAAGATATGATCATGGTAATTACCAGCTACCACATTGCAACTTAGACCAACTTCTCCTAATGCGCTTGCAAAGGCGGCTGTTAAACCCACCGCAGCTAAATCAGAGTGAACATTTAGCGTAATCCAAGCTGATCTAAACTGAGCCTCTAAGCCATAGGCCTGTGCAACTTTTTCTGTGACAAGAACTGACAAACCTTCCTCTTCCTTAATACTCGCCTCAATCAAGTCAAAAGGAAGTTGTGACGTGGCGGTCAAGGTAGCAAACACAAAGACCTCTTCTTTTAAAACAGGCTCCATGCTTGCCAAAAGCTGATTTAAATCTTTGATAGCTACCACTACCTTACCTCCATAATGTCATCTACAGGTAAACGATAAGTTGGCTCAGCTTTTTCATCACTATACCCCACTGTCACCAAGACTTCTGGTCGAAAACGATGATCAATCTCTAACACTTCATTGACTTTTGTCTTATCAAATCCAAGAAAAATATTTGAAGCTAAACCTTGATCGGTCAGCGCTAAAACCAAATTCATCGTCACCAAACCAATATTTAAAGCTAGATAGTCGCTTGTGACTTGCGGGCTAAACTGCTGAAACATAGAGGGGTAGGCTTGCATATAGCGACTCAAGGCATCATCAGACAAAATTTTAACCCCATTTCGAGCAATTTTACGTGATCGTTTTGGAAGGTCTGTGTCGCTAAAAATGGCAATAACATATTGTGCTTCCTGAGCTTGATCTTTATTGCCACCATACATCACTTCTGCTAATTGCTGTTTTCTCTCTTTTACAACCACAAACTTCCATGGTTGGATATTATGAGCAGAAGGTGCTAACGTAGCAATTTCAATCGCTGTACGAACATCCTTAATATCAACCGCTTGATCCGTAAAATGTTTTATGGCATGACGTTTTTTATTGAGTTCTAAAAATTTCATGATGAAACCTCTCTAATTCTATCAGATGGGTCTATTCTACCATTTTTTGAAAGAGTTTTCAGTCATTAGACTGATTTTCTTCTTGCAATTTCTCCAATACAGCCTGGGCCACAACCTTAGGAATTCCTACAGTTATAATATCCTCTAGACTAGCTTCTTGGATTGCTTTTAAGCTTTTAAAATGCTTTAGTAAATTTTGTTTACGCTTAGGACCAAGGCCTGCAATACCATCCAACTTAGATGAAAAGGAATTTTTACTCCTCAATTGACGATGGAAGGTAATCGCAAAACGGTGGACCTCATCTTGAATCCGATGCAAAAGGAAGAACTCTTGAGAATTACGAGGCAAATCAATGGCCTCTAAAGGTTCTCCAAATAGCAATTCGTGCGTTTGGTGCTTATCATTTTTTTGAAGACCTGCAATTGGAATATCTAAGCCTAGCTCCTCTTGAATGACTGATTTTGCAATATTGACCTGACCTTGACCGCCATCAATAATAATCAGATCTGGCGGAACTAACCCATCGCGTATGACACGGCTATAGCGTCGTCTGATCACTTCACGCATGGAGGCGTAGTCATCAGGTCCCACAACTGTTTTAATTTTATATTTACGATAGTCTTTTTTGCTGGGTTTACCATCAATAAAGACCACCATAGCTGATACAGGACTGGTTCCCATAATATTTGAGTTGTCAAAAGCTTCAATACGAACAGGAGTTGGAATATTTAGTAATTCCCCTAGATTTTCAACAGCCCCTTTTGTTTTTTCTAAGTCTTTCTCTAAAAGATCAAACTTCTGTTGTAGGCTAACACGCGCATTTTTAGTGGCTAAATTCACTAATTGCTTTTTTTCCCCTTTTTGAGGTTTAATGACCTTGGTATCAACCAAGGCTTTCACTAATACCTCATCAATATCTTGAGGAATAAACACCTCTTTTGGCATCAAGTGCTTACTATCACGATAAAATTGCCCAAGATAAGTTAAAAAATCTTCTTCAGGATCATTATAATAGGGAAATAGGTTAACATCTCGTTGAATCAACTTCCCTTGCCTGACAAAAAAGACTTGCACACACATCCAACCTTTATCAACAGCATAACCAAAGATATCGCGATCCATCAAATCATGGGCCATCACCCTTTGCTTAGTACGCAGGGTCTGAATGGCCTTGAGTAAATCACGGTATTCTGCTGCCTTTTCAAATTCCATGCTAGTCGCAAAAGTCTTCATTCGCTCTTGCATATGGGCAATTAACTTGTCATCTTTCCCACTCAGAAATTGCTTAACATCTTCCGTTAGCCCCTCAAAATAGCCTGGTGGATTCTGGCAGACTGTGTGGGCGTTACACTGTCCAATATGATAATAAAAACAAACCTTTGAAGGAGGATTGGTGCATTTTTTAAAAGGAAAGAGGCGGTCTAGGAGCCTTTTAATTTCATTAGCTGCTCCAACATCTGGGTACGGTCCAAAATAATGACCCCCATCCTTTTTGATGGTACGCGTAATCAACAAACGAGGGTATGTTTCGTTTGTAATTTTAATAAAGGGATAGGATTTGTCATCTTTTAACTTGATATTATATTTAGGCATATTTTCCTGAATTAAGTTAATTTCAAGTAAGAGAGCCTCAATATTTGACTCGGTGACAATAAACTCAAAATCCACAATCTCAGATACTAACATCTCTGTCTTGGTATCATGACTGCCTCTAAAATACGAACGAACACGATTTCTTAAGTTTTTGGCCTTACCAACATAGATAATGGTGCCATTTTTATCCTTATGGAGATAACACCCTGGATTATTGGGTAATAATTCTAGTTTATGTTTAATCAAATCATTCATATGTTTATTATATCAGAGATAAGAAAAGAGAGTAAAAAGAAAATTCTCTCCAGAAGCATTAGGAATCTGATTTCTTTTCACTCTCAGACTGACTTTTATCTACGTCTTTTTCCAGTCTTAACAAAGGAAAGCGGGGAAAAGTGATAGGTAAGTTAAAAGCTGGCCGATCTTGCCTTATTTTTTCTTGCCACTCCCTAGCATACAAGGTTAACAAGAGGTTAGCTGACCTCACTAAAACCTCTCGGCGTTTCGGGTCTAGATTACTATTAGCTGACAATAACTTAGAAAATGTCGTTCGTCCATCTTGTAAAAAGTCATTTAAGCTATCTACCCCAGCATCCAAGAAGAAGTCAAATACCGTATCCACCAATAACTTCAATTCTTGGCGACTAAGCGTCTGATTCCACTCTTTAAAAATCTTCTCACAAATCAAACTCATCTCTGTTGCTTGTTCTGCTGTCTGAAAGACATCTCCTTCAATCTCCCATGTTTCAACAGCGTGTTGTGAGATCCCTCTTGCTTGGCTCTCGATGATTTTACATTCAACATCAGACTCCATCAAAATTCCCACTAAAGATTCTTTCGGACGAAGAGCAATAATCTTAGAACGAATAGCTTGATAGGATGGACTGCTTAGCATCTCCTTATGCAGTCCTGGGGCATCTAGCATATAAATTAGGCTAATTTTATCCTGTAAATCGTGTGAAACACTAGCTCCCGCATAAACCGCTAAGTTTCCACCTTTTGAATGGCCAGAAAGAATCACCCTACCTGACAATAAAGGTAAAACCATTTGCAAGTAGGCTTTTGCTGAACGTTGAGCTGGAATTTCTCTCATATAGGTCATCTGAAAGTCTTCTTTCCAACCAATAATCGAATCATCCGTCCCACGATAAACAACCTGATCATGATGGATTTCTGGAAGAGAAAATACCATCGCCGCAAACTGCTTTTCATATTCATGGCTGATGTCATTCGTATAGTGTGAAAGACTTAAACTTATAAAACGTTTTGCCTGACACACCTCAAGCAAAAGCCCCAATCTAGCCTTGGTCGCCAAAAAATCTGGAACAATCGCCTCAATCTTCTGACGATGCTCTTGATAGATTTGACTGAGAATAATCGGTTGACTAAAATTCAAATCTAAAGCATCTCCTTGCTCAAAGGGAAGATAGCCCAACTCATTCATAATAGCAATATCCACCTCTGTCAGGGGCAATTCATTAAATGTTTTTCCGCCATTCTCTTTGAGGTAATCAATATAATTCACATGTTAGCTCCTAATCTAAAATTTGCTCCATAACCGTCATCTGAGGAATTAAACCAAGACGTTCGTAAAAACGTAAAGCTCCTTGATTGGCATTCCAAACGTCCAAAGTTACATTATAACACCCAATTTCTCTTGCATAAGCTAAAGCATATTGATAGAGCTGCTCCCCGATTTTTTGACCTCGAGCAGTTTCATCCACACACAGATCATCAATGAATAAGGTCTTGATAGACTCTTTTGCAAGTCCGCCATGCTCTTGAATAATGGTAAAAAGATGCCCTAATACACGATTTTCTTCATCTACAAATACAAAAACAGGTTTTTGATCATCCTCTAAAAGCTCCTCTAACTCCTGTCGGCTGAACTTACTCCCCACTGGTTTAAATAAATCTGGGCGAGCAAGATGGTGAACATAAAGAACCTGTCCTAATAAATTTTCAAGTGCAGAAATATCCTCACGGCTAGCACGCTTAATCATTCTAGCAAACCTCCAAAATATTTTTTTCTATTATATCTTTTTTTAAAACTCCCATCAAGATTGTTTTCCTTGCTCTGGTAGAGGGTATTTGATGGCATTTTTGACTAATTTTTCTCGAATGATAGTTTCGACATCTAACCCCAACTTCTCTGTCAGCAAGAAAGTATAGATGAGGACATCGGCAATTTCTTCTTTGACGTTGACTTCATCTGCCAAATCTTCTCCCCATTGGTAGTTTTCTAATAATTCCGATGCTTCAATCACAATGGAGCTCGCCAAATTACGTGGCGTATGTGCCTCCCCCCAGCCTCTTGCATCACGAAAAGACAAAATTTCTTCAATAATTTCCTTGGTCATCACTTTACTCCTTGTTTTTCTTCCTATTATACTACAAGAATAATCCTTTGACTTGACAAAGGTAATCATTTAGCATTTAATGGAATAAATTAATAAAAAGCGAGAACTTATGAACCAATTAATTTATGTTGCAGATGATGAAAAAAATATTCGCCAGCTCATCGAAAATTTCTTATTAGATGCAGGGTTTAGAGTATTGAGTTTTGAAACTGGGGACGCTTTATTACAACGTTTTAATCAAGAACCAGCTGATCTTGTCATATCCGACGTCATGATGCCTGGAATTGACGGCTTTAGTCTAGTAGCGCAACTCCGCAAGCAATCCGATATCCCTATCATCCTTCTCACAGCTAGAGATAGCGATGCTGATTACATGACAGGTTTTACTATGGGAGCAGATGATTACTTTACCAAACCATTTTCTCCTGTTGCACTGACCCTAAAAGTAAAAGCTACCTTAAACCGACTTGAAAAAACACCTCCCCCATCACAACAAGAAATGAGTATTGGTGATTTACATCTTTCTCTTGATCAGAGAACTGCCTTTTATAATCAGCAAGAACTCAGCTTAACCAACACTGAATTTCAACTGTTGCAGTTTTTAATGGAGAATGCCGAAAAAGCTCTATCCCGAGAAGAGTTATTAGAAAAGGTATGGGGATACGATAGCGATGTCGAAACACGCGTCACTGATGACACCATCAAACGATTACGAAAAAAACTACGGGCAGTTGATAGTCATGTTTTTATTGAAACCGTTTGGGGATTTGGATTTAAACTAGTTGAAAAAAAGGAGACAAAATGAAAACGTTTTTTAATCCTAAACTTAAAACCAGTTTATTTCTCATCCCATTAACGAGCTTGGTCCTTGCTTTTACTCTAATCTTCTTGGTCTTCAACCTTACTATCCGCCAATACATTGAGACCAGTACAGCTTCGGCAATTTCTCAACAATTTGATACGTTAGATCAACTTTATCAAAGTACGAGTACAAGCCAGCAACTAGATACCTCCAATCAAAATCAAGCCATCTTTTCAACCCAATACCTGATCACAACTGATGATTTTGAAGAAGAGTATTCCTCAATCTCATCTAATGATAGTAAGCAAAAAAAAGTTTCTAAAGAGCTCTTAAAATTTCTCTCTAACGAAGAAGATGATATTGAGCATCAACTAGAAGCTGAGAAGGGAATTATTGTGACGATAGATGGGAGTAGTTACTATCTTAAAGCTAAAGAATATTGGGGGGCTATTTCAGACTACTATGTCACTGACTCAAAAGATGATGATGATGATGACGATGATGCTAGTCATCTTGCATTAGTTTATACCAATATTACACCCATCCAAGATTTTCTAAACTTAATCAATAACCTGTTACTTGGACTAATGGTGCTAACCGGTGGATTAGCCTTTGTATTGATTTTTTTGACCGCTAAAAAAATTGATACTGCCTTTCAAAATCTGAGAGACTTCATCTTAAAAGTTGGACGTCGTGAAAAAACAGATAACATATCAAAACTAGCTTATCAAGAATTTAATCAAGTAGCAGATACCGTTCAAGAAATGTCCAACATGATTGAACAAAGTCAAGCTAGCCAGCGCTATTTTTTCCAAAATTCCTCACATGAGCTTAGAACTCCACTTATGTCTATTCAAGGATATGCCGAAGCTATCAAAGAAGGTATCGGGACTAATCCTAAAGAATCTGCTCAAATTATCCTAGATGAGAGTCAGCGAATGACAAAATTGGTGGATGACATCTTACTTTTATCAAAATTAGAAGGAAGACAAAGTCAACTTCATATTGAGGAAATCAATACCAAGGAACTCATTTTGGATTGTTCTTGGCGTTTAAAAAGTTTAGCTGAAGAACGGTCATTAAACTTTGTTCATAAGTTGGAAGATTATCTTTTCATTCAAGGAGATGAAGAAAAATTAGAGCGTGCCATCACCAATATCTTATCTAATGCTATCCGATACGCACGGTCAACTATCACTATTTGTAGTCTTGAAATCGATGATTGTTTTCAAATTATCATCAAAAATGATGGCCCGCAAATTCCAGAAAAGGATATAGAACACATATTTGATAGATTTTATAAAGGACAAGATGGTCAGCATGGCATTGGACTAGCTATCACTAAAGAAATCATATCAATTCATGGCGGTGATATTACAGTCTCATCTACATCAGAGCAAACTGTCTTTACCTTGATACTCCCTAAAACTCCACTAGCTGACAGGTGAGTGACATAGTAAATACCAGGAGAAAAAGATTTAACATACTTCAAATTAAACTAAATAAACTTTTTAATTTCTAAATTTCACCCCAATTTCATAATCAAAAACACTCTAAAAGTTAACCTTTAGAGTGTTTTTTTATTGCCTATTTTTGGAATTAACATTAACCGTCTTAACGGCGACGTTTCGTTGCAAGTCCAAGTGATGCAAGGATCATGCTTACTCCCATTGCTGTAACTGCTGCTGAGTTATCTTCGCCTGTTTTTGGAAGAGTTTCTGCAGCATAAGCTATTTTAGCTGGTGTTTCTGATCTAACAGTAACATCTGGCTGAACTGGAGCTTTTGGATCAACAGGAGTAACTGGTGTTACTGGATCTGTTGGATCTTCTGGGGTAACTGGGGCAGTTGGGTCAACAGGAGTAACAACTTTACGGTAGATGTGAGTTGTGTTACCATTCTCATCTGTAATTGTCTTACCTGTGAACTCATAACCTGGGATGGAGGTACCTTTGTTTGGTGTTGTACCTTCTTCTTGCGGTGCAATTGGGTTACCTGCTTCGTCAACATGGTTTGTTACAACCTTAGTTACCTTACGGTAGATGTGTGTAGTATTGCCATCTTCATCCGTAACTGTCTTACCTGTGAACTCATAACCTGGGATTGACTTGTTAGGGGTTGTACCTTCTTCTTGCGGTGCAATTGCGTTACCTGCTTCGTCAACATGGTTTGTTACAATCTTCTTAGCAGGTATTTCTACTTTACGGTAAACATATGTTACTTCAGTAGTCTTACCACCTACAACAGTACCAGTTTCTGAACCTTCCACACGAACAAGCTCATAAGTTGTACCATCTTCTGTAGTGATAGTGTTTAGCTTGTTATCAGTTGTGTCATAAGACTTGCCTGCTGGAGCATCTGTTTCGTCTTGAACAGGTACCTTAATTACTATACCATCTTCAGTCACATAGTTCACCATAACGTTACCATTTTGAACATAAGGGATTGGTGTGTCGGTACCTGACTCATCTGGCATCGGTGGTACATATCCCTTACTTGGATTTGTTGGATCAACCGGTTTCAATGGTTCATTGGTCTTAGGATCTACTGGTGTGTAGCCTGGAACATGTGGAATGGATGGAACTTCACCATCTGGGTAAGGTGTTGTTGGATCAATTGGCTTATCTGGGTTAGCTGGATCGAATGGATAAGGAACAACTGGGTTAACTGGAGTTGGATTCTCTGGTGTTACAGGAATTTGTGGGATCCAGTTAGCAACTTTCTTATACACATAAGTGATTTCAGTTGTCTTACCACCTTCAACTGTACCTGTTTCAGAACCAACTGTCTTAGATGGGATCAAGACATAACGAACACCGTCTTTCACGATTTCAGCTGGCTTATCGCCTTCATCAGTCGTATCGTACTTGGTACCTGTTACAACAGCATCCTCATCAAGAACTGGATCTTTTAGAACATTAGATTCGTTACCAGATTCAACGTAACGGATAACAACTGAACCTGTCTTCACATCTGGAGTTGGAGCAACAACAGTTACCTTACGGTAGATGTGAGTTGTGTTACCATCGGCATCCGTTACAGTTTTACCTGTGAACTCATATCTTGGGATTGACTTGTTAGGTGTTGTACCCTCTTCTTGCGGTGCAATTGGGTTACCTACTTCGTCAACGTGGTTTGTTACAACCTTCTTAGCAGGTGTTTCTACTTTACTGTAAACATATGTTACTTCAGTAGTATTACCACCTTCAACTGTACCTGTTTCAGAACCAACTGTCTTAGATGGGATCAAGACATAACGTGAACCATCTTCTGTAACAATCTCAGCTGGCTTGTTATCAGTTGTGTCATAAGACTTGCCTGCTGGAGCATCTGTTTCGTCTTGAACAGGTGCCTTAATGACTGTACCATCTTCAGTCACGTAGTTCACCACAACGTTACCATTTTGAACATAAGGGATTGGTGTGTCGATACCTGACTCGTCTGGAGTTGGTGGCACATAACCCTTGCTTGGATCTGTTGGATCAACTGGTTTCAATGGTTCATTGGTCTTAGGATCTACTGGTGTGTAGCCTGGAACATGTGGAATGGATGGAACTTCACCATCTGGGTAAGGTGTTGTTGGATCAATTGGCTTATCTGGGTTAGTTGGATCGAATGGATAAGGAACAACTGGGTTAACTGGAGTTGGATTCTCTGGTGTTACAGGAATTCGTGGGATCCAGTTAGCAACTTTCTTATACACATAAGTGATTTCAGTTGTCTTACCACCTTCAACTGTACCTGTTTCAGAACCAACTGTCTTAGATGGGATCAAGACATAACGTGAACCATCTTCTGTAACAATCTCAGCTGGCTTGTTGTCAGTTGTGTCATAAGACTTGCCTGCTGGAGCATCTGTTTCGTCTTTAACAGGTGTCTTAATTACTGTACCATCTTCGGTCACGTAGTTCACTACAACGTTACCATTTTGAACGTAAGGGATTGGTGTGTCATCGCCAGTTTCGTCTGGAGTTGGTGGCACATAACCCTTGCTTGGGTCTGTTGGATCAACTGGTTTCAATGGTTCGTTGGTCTTAGGATCTACTGGTGTATATCCTGGAACATGTGGAATGGATGGAACTTCACCACCTGGGTAAGGGGTTGTTGGATCAATTGGCTTGTCTGGGTTAGTTGGATCAAATGGGTAAGGGATTACTGGGTTAACTGGAGTTGGATTCTCTGGTGTTGCAGGAATTTGTGGAATCCAGTTAGCGACTTTCTGGTACTTGTAGGTTACTACAGTTGTACCTTCAGCAACTTCACCTGTTTCAGTAACTGGGTTACCATTTGGATCTACAGCAGTTGTCTTAGATGGAACCAATACATAACGAACGCCGTCTTTCACGATTTCAGCTGGCTTGTCGCCTTCGTCAGTCGTATCGTACTTAGTACCTGTTACAACTGCGTTCTCATCAAGAACTGGATCTTTCAGAACGTTTGATTCGTTACCTGCTTCAACATAACGGATAACAACTGAACCTGTCTTCACGTCTGGAGTTGGAGCAACAACCTTACGGTAAACATATGTTACAACCGTTTCACCTTCTACAACCTTACCTGTTTCTGAACCTTTTGTAAGAACTGGAACAAGCTCGTACGTAGTACCATCTTCTGTTGTGATAGTAGTTGGTTTGTTATCAGTTGTATCGTAAGCTGTACCTGTTGAGCTAGATGGAGTATCTGTTACAGGAGCTTTGATAACGTTACCTTCTGTATCGATGTAGTTAACAACAACTGAACCTTTCACTTCTTCGTAAACATAAGTAATTTGTTTATCTTCACCAGAGGTTACTGTTCCATTTTCTTCACCAGTCGTCAAGTTTGGAACAAGTTTATATGTCTTACCATCTTCTGTTGTGATAGTGGTTGGCTTGTTGTCCTCAGTTGAATATGTCTGACCTGGTTCTGCATTCTCTTCGTCCTTAACTGGAGATTTGATTACTGTACCGTCTGTAGTTACATAGTTAACTGTTACTGAACCTGCTGGCTCGTAGACGTATTGAACAGTTGTTGTACCTTCAACAACAGTACCTTTCTCAGCAGCTGAAGTGTCTTTCACTTCTTTGTAGAAGTAAGTTACACCATCTTTTGTGATTGTTGATGGTTTGAAATCAAATGTTTCATAGACAGTTCCAGTTGTTATTTCTGGTGTATCTACAACATCTGTTGCGATTTTCTCACCCGCAATATTGTAGTACTCAACCACAACATTACCAGTCTTAGCTGCAGGAGTTTCAACTTTACGGTAAACATAAGTTACTTCAGTAGTCTTACCAGATTCAACTTCACCATTTTCAGTACCGATAGTTGCACTTGGAACCAATTCGTAGGTTGTGCCATCTTCAGTAGTGATTGTAGTTGGCTTGTTATCTGTTGTGTTGTACGCAGTTCCTGGTTGAGCATTGGTTTCATCAGCTACAGGGCTTGCGATGACAGTGCCATCTTCTGCGATGTAGTTCACCACTACGTTACCTGCTTTTTCATACACATACTGAACCGTTGTCGTTGTTTCTGCTACTTTACCAGTTGTTGGGGCAGACGTGTCTTTCACTTCTTTGTAGTAGTAAACTGTTCCCTCAGCAGTTGTGATGGTTGCTGGACGGTTGTCTTCGTCTGTGTTGTAGACTGTACCGACAGACTTATCATCTTCGTCAACGACAGTTGTCGCAATCACTTCACCATCTGTATTGTAGTACTCAACCACAACATCCGACTTCACTTCTTCATAGATGTAAGTGACTTCGAGTGTAGTATCTGATTCAACATCACCTGTTTCGTTACCAATGGTTGCACTTGGAACCAGACGATAGACTTTACCATCAGTTGTAGTGATGGCGTCTGGTTTATTGTCTGTTGTATCGTAATCATAACCAGGTGCTTGGTTTGTTTCGTCGTTTACAGGTGCCTTAATCACTGTACCGTCTGCGAGTGTGTAGTTAACTACAATGTTACCTGCTGGCTCGTAAACGTAAGTGATAGCTGTCGTACCTTCTACAACTTTACCTGTTTCAGAAGCGGAGTTAGCCCCTACTTCTTTGTAGTAGTAAACTGTACCTGTTGCATCTTCAACGATTTTCTCTGGTTTGTGATCTGTTGTATCATATGCAGTACCTGTTGAAGTTGTCTTCGTATCTACAACTTGTGATGCGATGACGTCGCCATCGGTATTGACGTAGTTAACGACAACGTCACCCTTAACTTCTTCGTAAACATAAGTGACTTGTGTTACACCTGGAACAACTGTACCTATTTCATTACCAACTGTAAGTGTTGGAACGAGGCGGTATGATTTACCATCTGCAGTTGTAATTTCAGTTGGTTTGACATCTCTTGTGTCGTAGGCTGTACCTGTTGAAGTTTCTGGTGTGTCTGTAACAGGCGCTTGAAGAACTGTGCCGTCAGTTGTGACATAGTTAACCACAACTGAACCTTTGACTTCTTTGTAGACGTAAGTAACTTCTGTTGTTTTACCTGCTTCTACGGTACCTTCTTCAGTACCGATTGTCGCTGTTGGAATCAACTCGTAAGCCTTACCGTCTTCAGTTGTGATTGTAGTTGGCTTGTTATCTGTTGTGTTGTACTCAGTTCCTGGTTGAGCATTGGTTTCATCAGCTACAGGGATTGCGATGACAGTGCCATCTTCTGCAATGTAGTTCACCACTACGTTACCTGCTTTTTCATACACATACTGAACCGTTGTCGTTGTTTCTGCTACTTTACCAGTTGTTGGTGCAGACGTGTCTTTTACTTCTTTGTAGTAGTAAATTGTGCCATCTGCTGTTGTGATTGTTTCTGGACGGTTGTCTTCGTCTGTGTTGTAGACTGTACCGACAGACTTATCATCTTCGTCAACTACAGTTGTCGCAATCACTTCACCATCTGTATTGTAGTACTCAACCACAACATCGCTCAATACTTCTGTGTAGACATAGGTGACTTCAAGTGTCTTACCTGCTTCTACAGTACCTGTTTCAGCAGCTGAATCTACTTGCACTTCTTTCAACTGATACACTTTACCGTCCGCTGCGGTGATTGTTAATGGTTTATTATCCTCTGAAGTCGAGTAAGTAGCACCTGGTTTCCCATTTTCAACATCCATTACCGAATCTTTTAATACAGTGGCTGACGCATCATCTAGAATATAATTAACCTTAACATGGCCTGCTTTTTGATAAAGGTACGTGACTTCGGTTACTCCTGGAGCAACTTTACCGGTCTCTGGTGCTGAACCTGTTTTAAGCTCCGTACCCGTTGGCAAGATATAATAAACATCCCCTGTTGTATCTACTACAATTTTTTCTGGTTTATGATCAGTTGTTGAATAGTCTGATCCCGTATCTCCATCATTGGTATCAACAACTTGAGGTGCTAGGGTCGTTCCATCAGTCGTCTCATAATTGACGATGACATCCCCCTTCACAAGTTCATAGTAATAAGTAACTTCTGTCGTACCCTCTACTACTTTACCAGTTTCTGCACCTTCAACGGCCTTTGGAATACGTTTATAAACTTTACCATCAGTCGTTGTAATCGTTTCTTTTATTTGGTCCCTAGTATCATAAGGCTGACCAACTGGCGTATCACGTTCATCACTCACTGATGGACTAATCTCAGTACCATCCACGGTCTTATAGTTTACCGTCACATTACCTTTGACTAACTCGTAGACATAAGTAACGATTTTCTCACCTTCTGCAACCGTACCTGTCTCATCTGCTGATCCTGTTTGAATCTCTTTATAACGGTACAATTTCCCATCAGCTGTTGTAATTGTCGTTGGTTTATGATCCGTTGTTGTATAAGGTGTCCCAAGTGATGATTCTGGAGTATCTTCAACCGTATCAGCAACTGTTTTATTGTCCTCAGTTAAACCGGAAATAGGATTGCCATCCTCATCTACATATTTAACCGTTACTTTACCTAAAACTTCTTGATAGACATAGGTAACGGTTTTAGCACCAACACCGACCTCACCAGTTGTTGGCTCTATACCATCCGTTTTGCTCGTATCAGCATGACTGATAAGGTTACCGTCATCTCCTACGGTTCCAACAGGATAGTTACCAGACGCAACCAGACGATAAACACGCTCACCTACTGTAATCTCTGACTGACGTTTATCAGCGGTATCGTAAGGTGTCCATGTCTCTGTTGAATCGGGGCTGTCGATAGCCGTGTCAGCAATGGTATTGCCATTAATATCAACATAAGCAACTAAGACCGAACCATAAGTCTTTTTAATTTGAACGGTTGAACGGTAACCTTCTAAAAAGTTTGTTGAACCATTAACTGCAATAGCCGTTGTTGTTGTAATACTTGAACCACTACGTGCATCAGCTGGCGTTGTTAAACCATACTCAAAGCTAACCATGCTACCTGTTTTTAAAATAACACCAGGATCTGACACCAGCTTGATGGCTGTGACTTTACTATAATCATCGACAACATCTGTCCAACCTGTAAGGTTTGCACCAGATTCATTTGAATCTTGCTCATCTGTTGTGTAGTAAACTGTCCAACCTGTCGGTGCCGTAATTGGTCCTGTTAGGGTTGGAGTAAACTGACTACCTCGTGATTTAGAACCATCAAAAATTTCATCCTGACTATTTGACAATACTGTGATTACTGTCATATCAGAATAGTTTGTTCCTACAGTATTGTTTTGAATAGAAGCTTTAATGGAAACCGTATCGCCTGCTTCAACTCCTGTGGTATCAAAGCTATAGCCACCCGTATATTTGGATTGGTCATAAACAAAGAGTGCCTTAGGAGAAATCCCTTTGATAGTACCGCTGACACCGATAATTGATGTCTCACCAGCTGTATCACCTAAATCTTGATCACCATCCAAGTCCAAGGCATCTTCCCCACCTGAGCGAACAAAGTTACTTAAACTATCAAAAGCCAACCCATAATAAACATTGGTCGTCTTAGTTTCTGTTGGAGAGCCATA
>NZ_JBNPOS010000025.1:0-24230 GCF_050315295.1 Streptococcus sp. SGI.013 | reverse complement strand
AAGATTTTGTATCACGAACATCATCTAATTCTTTCTGAGCTTCTCCTATGGTATTTTCAATAGTACTCAAATTATTAGATAAATTAGCTTGCCCCAAATTATTTTATTTTTTATCTTTTATCTTTTATTATCTGTTTATAAAATTAAAAAACCTTGTTAAATCAAGGTTTTTGTGTTGTTAAAGAAAGATTGAAATGTATCAAAAAGGCGGTAGACGGATTTGAACCGACGATCAAGCTTTTGCAGAGCCGTGCCTTACCACTTGGCTATACCGCCACAACATCATTTATTTTATCGTAAGATAATCAGAATGTCAAGACATAAAAGTGATTTTTATGCAAGAGTTAACCACAAATGGCTTGTCAATCCTCATTTTTTTTGGTATGATAGTAAGGTCGCAGTAGCGATAATACTCATCTTGGACCAATTGTGGTCTTGTTGCCGCAAGGTGAGACTGCAAGTCGAAGTCTAGGAGAGGAAAAAAACAAAAAAGGAGACATTACTCATGGCAGTAATTTCAATGAAACAACTTCTTGAGGCTGGTGTACACTTTGGTCACCAAACTCGTCGCTGGAATCCTAAGATGGCTAAGTACATCTTTACTGAGCGTAACGGTATCCACGTTATCGACCTTCAACAAACTGTAAAATTGGCTGATCAAGCTTACGAATTTGTTCGTGATGCAGCAGCTAACGATGCGGTTATCTTGTTCGTAGGAACTAAGAAGCAAGCTTCAGAAGCAGTTAAAGAAGAAGCAGAACGTGCTGGTCAATACTACATCAACCACCGTTGGTTGGGTGGAACATTGACAAACTGGTCAACAATCCAAAAACGTATTGCACGCCTTAAAGAAATCAACAAAATGGAAGAAGAAGGAACTTTTGAAGTTCTTCCTAAGAAAGAAGTTGCACTTCTTAACAAACAACGTGACCGTCTTGAAAAATTCTTAGGTGGTATCGCTGATATGCCTCGCATCCCAGATGTGATGTACGTTGTTGACCCACACAAAGAACAAATCGCAGTTAAAGAAGCTAAAAAACTTGGTATCCCAGTTGTAGCTATGGTTGATACAAACGCTGATCCAGATGAGATCGATGTTATCATCCCAGCTAACGATGATGCTATCCGCGCTGTTAAATTGATCACTTCTAAATTGGCTGACGCTATCATTGAAGGTCGTCAAGGTGAAGATTCAGTTGCAGCTGTTGAAGCTGAATTGGCTGGTGAAGAAGCTACTGCAGATTCAATCGAAGAAATCGTTGAAGTTGTAGAAGGTTCTAACTAATCATAAAACAAGACTAAGATTAGGTCTTAGAGGAGAAAAACTCTCCACCCAATTAAGTAACTTGTAAACGGGGCAGCAGCAAACCGCTCTGCTCTCGTTTTTTTATATCAAACTTTGGAGGAATTTAGAAATGGCAAACATTACTGCAGCTCTCGTTAAAGAATTGCGTGAAAAATCAGGTGCCGGCGTTATGGACGCTAAAAAAGCCCTTGTAGAAACTGAAGGTGATATCGAAAAAGCGATTGAATTACTTCGCGAAAAAGGTATGGCTAAGGCAGCTAAAAAAGCTGACCGCGTTGCTGCTGAAGGTTTGACAGGTGTTTATGTTGACGGTAACGTTGCAGCAGTTGTTGAAGTTAACGCTGAAACAGACTTTGTTGCGAAAAACGCTCAATTTGTTGAGTTGGTAGAAGAAACTGCAAAAGCTATTGTTGCAGCTAAACCAGCTAACAACGAAGAAGCACTTGCAATCAAATTGCCTTCAGGTGAGACACTTGAAGAAGCTTATGTTAATGCAACAGCTACAATCGGTGAGAAAATCTCATTCCGTCGCTTTGCTTTGATCGAAAAAACTGATGAGCAAGCCTTTGGTGCTTACCAACACAATGGTGGACGTATTGGTGTTATCTCAGTTATCGAAGGTGGCGATGAAACACTTGCAAAACAAGTATCAATGCACATTGCTGCGATGAACCCAACAGTGCTTTCATACACTGAACTTGATGAGCAATTCATCAAAGATGAGTTAGCGCAATTGAACCACAAAATTGAGCAAGATAACGAATCACGTGCAATGGTTAACAAACCAGCTCTTCCATTCCTTAAATATGGATCTAAAGCACAATTGACTGATGATGTTATTGCACAAGCTGAAGAAGATATCAAAGCAGAACTTGCGGCTGAAGGTAAACCAGAAAAAATCTGGGATAAAATCATTCCAGGTAAAATGGATCGCTTTATGCTTGACAATACTCAAGTTGACCAAGCTTATACACTTCTTGCACAAGTTTACATCATGGACGATAGCAAAACAGTTGAAGCTTACCTTGACTCAGTAAATGCTAAAGCAGTTGAATTTGCACGCTTTGAAGTTGGTGAAGGTATTGAAAAAGCTGCTAACGACTTTGAATCAGAAGTTGCAGCAACTATGGCAGCAGCCCTTAACAACTAATAGAGTAAAAGTTGAAACTCCAGTCTTTTAGGCTGGGGTTTTTCTTTATGATATTTGAGAATGAGGATTTTTAGTTTTCAAATAGGTGAAAATTCGGTATAATAATAGTCAGTTAATGTCAAAGAAAACTTGAAAGGAGAAGAGTCATGCCTTCTAAAAATGCATCAGATCATATTGAGGAATACATTAAGGATCTTTTAGCACAATCCGATTTTGCTGAGATTCAACGTAGTAGTTTGGCAGATAGCTTTCAAGTGGTTCCTAGTCAAATCAACTATGTGATTAAAACCCGCTTTACTGAAAGTAGAGGCTATATTGTTGAGAGTAAACGAGGAGGGGGCGGTTATATCCGCATTGCTAAAATTCGATTTTCTGATCAACATCAAATGTTAGGGAGTTTAATTGGCTCTTTAGGTGATCGGATTAGTGAGCAGGAATTTACGGATTTGATCCAATTATTGTTTGACGAGGCTATCATTAGTGAGCGTGAAGGAAATATTATTTTAGCTAGTGGTCTGGATAGCGTTTTAGGATCCGATGCGGCTACTATCCGTCCACGTCTTTTGGCAAAAATATTACAACGTTTAGATAGAAAAGGATATTAGAATGAAACGCTATTCAACTAAGCTAGAACAAGCCTTCGCCAAGGCTCAGTTTATAGCTAATAAATTTGATACGGACTATTTGGAAAGTTGGCAGTTATTATTGGCTTTCCTTCATTTCCAAGATTCTATTGCAGGTCAGGTTTTAGATTCTTTGCAAGTTAGCTTTGAAGAGTTTATGGCTGCGACTTTAGCGGTAACTGCTCGGAAGGAGACCTTATCTCAGAGAGAAGAGATGGTCTTTTTTAGACAATCTCCTGCTTTGGAACTGATTATGAATAAAGCTTATTCTATTTCAAAAGTGGTACATCAAGATGAAGTGGGAAGCGAGCATGTTTTGATGGCGATGTTGCTCCTTCCTGATTTGTATCCTGCACGTATTTTAGCGACACTTGGAACATCTAGTCATCTTGAGGCACCTTCTTTTCGATTGGCAGATGTTAGAAAATCTATTGACCAAATTGCGGGTTATACTAAGGCACAAGTTAAAGCTATCCGTCAACTAGATAAACCTAAAGCTAGTCCAGCTATGATGGATATGATGAAACCACAATCGACAGCTGGAGATCTAGCGGATTTTACACGCGATTTGACAGATCTTGCCCGTAATGGTCAGATTGATCCTGTTGTGGGACGTGATAAAGAAATCACGCGTATGGTCCAGATTTTAAGTCGTAAAACCAAAAATAACCCCGTATTAGTTGGTGAAGCTGGTGTGGGGAAAACGGCTTTAGCTTATGGCTTAGCTCAACGCATCTTATCTGGCGATGTACCAGAAAATCTATCTAAAATGCGTGTTTTAGAGCTTGATATGATGTCTGTGGTTGCTGGAACTCGTTTTCGTGGGGATTTTGAAGAGCGGATGAATCAAATCATTTCAGATATTGAAGAAGACGGTCATATTATTTTATTTATTGATGAGTTACACACGATTATGGGATCAGGTAGTGGTATTGACTCCACTCTTGATGCTGCCAATATCTTGAAACCAGCCCTTGCCCGCGGCAGCTTACGCACTTTGGGGGCAACAACCCAAGATGAATATCAAAAACATATTGAAAAAGATGCGGCTCTTTCACGTCGCTTTGCCAAGGTTATGATTGAAGAGCCTTCAGTAGAAGATGCTAGCCAGATTCTCTTGGGCTTAAAGGCATCTTATGAAGATTATCATCATGTGACGATCTCAGATGAAGTGGCTCGTTTGGCTGTTAAGTTAGCTCATCGTTATTTGACCAGTAAGAAGCTACCAGATTCTGCTATTGATTTATTAGATGAAGCTAGTGCAACGGTACAACAAAATCGTCCTAAAAGAGAATATAGTTTTCTAACAGATGTTGACCATGCCTTGATGAGCGGTGATCAAAGGGCTTTACTGTCAGCTCTAAAAAAAGAGGATAAAAAGAAAGATAAGCCAGCCCTTATGGTGACAGAGGAGCACGTTTTAGCAACGCTTAGCAAGTTGTCAGGAATTCCCGTTGAAAAAATGACACAATCTGATGCTAAACGCTATCTTAAGTTAGAGCAAGAACTTCATCAGCGTGTTATTGGACAAGATGAAGCGGTATCTAGTATAAGTCGCGCGATTCGTCGTAATCAGTCAGGTATTCGAACGGGTAAACGTCCAATTGGCTCTTTTATGTTTTTGGGACCGACTGGTGTCGGAAAAACAGAGTTAGCAAAAGCCTTGGCAGAACTCCTTTTTGACGATGAATCAGCTCTTATCCGTTTTGATATGAGTGAGTACATGGAAAAATTTGCAGCTAGCCGTTTAAATGGTGCGCCTCCAGGTTATGTAGGCTATGATCAAGGGGGTGAGCTGACAGAAAAAGTCCGTAACAAACCGTACTCTGTTCTCCTATTTGATGAAGTGGAAAAAGCTCACCCAGATATCTTTAATGTTCTCCTTCAAGTTTTAGATGATGGTGTCTTGACAGATAGTCGTGGTCGTAAGGTAGATTTTTCAAATACTATTATCATTATGACCTCCAACCTTGGAGCGACAGCTCTTCGTGATGAAAAGACTGTTGGATTTGGGACAAAAGCCCTTGTTCATGATGATGATGCCATGCAAAAACGTATTCTAGAAGAATTGAAAAAAGCCTATCGTCCAGAATTTATCAACCGTATTGATGAGAAAGTTGTTTTCCATAGCTTGACAGAAGATAATATGCGCGATATTGTGAAAATCATGGTAAAACCTTTAATGGCAACATTATCTGAAAAAGGAATAACCTTAAAATTCCAACCTTCAGCTTTAAAACACTTAGCTGAAATAGGCTATGATGTTGAAATGGGAGCCCGTCCGCTTCGTCGTACCTTGCAGACAGAGGTAGAAGATCGCTTGGCAGAACTCCTCTTATCAGGTGAATTGACCGCTGGTCAAACGCTAAAAGTGGGAATTAATAAAGGCAAGATGAAGTTTGATATCAGCTAGGAGTAATATAGTTGGACTACTTCAGGTATAAGTGATAAGGGAAATGCCTATGCTGATTCAGAAAAAGGTTACTATCGGTGGAAGAATTTTCAATGATTAAAGGCGAGGTGTATTTTCTATGACAAAAACAGAGTTGCTAAATCAGCTGACAGCTGTTTGTGAGGACAGTGATGTCAGGGCTAATCGAGAGTTACACGCTTATTTTGAAGAGGCTTTGAAAACGTGTGAGTCTATTCAAAGAGAGGATGAGCTCCTAAGACTACAAGCAGAAATCAGCCAAAGGATTTCTCTTTATCTCATGCTTAATCGTTATAAGGCGCCTAAGTGTGTGATAGGGTTGGGGACCTGCTTATCCAGTGCCGTTCCTAAGGAGCGAGGGAAACTGTCTTTTTGGCTGATGTTGTCTCAAAGTTTATCAGGTCTTTTTCGCTAACTGGAGGTAATGATGAGAGATAAATCACCCTATCTTATATCAGGTAAAATTGTTAGTATTGTGATAGATAGCATTGTATTTGCTCTCTTTATCATTCATATTGCCCAGCCTAAACTAGATTTTATGAACTTGTCGATGGTTTTGAGTGTGTTACATAGCATTGTGTTTGTGCTAGCTTATGTTTTAGTCAGTAAAACGACTGGTATGTCAGTACTTCTAGGCAACCTAAAGCTCTGGTTAGCTGGCGTGCTTGGTTTACTCTTGTTAGGGCTAGGGATCATGCTTTCTGATGGCTTAAACTGGGAAGTTGTGCTGATGGTAATCAATAGCTTGTTTGTGATTCTTTATCCTTATCGCAATCCTTTTATTCAGAGAAAATAATAAAAAACAAGACTGGATACTTTAATCCAGTCTTGTTTTTTATCTTAAGCTATTAAAATGTCCTTGAACTTCTTCAAAAGTTTCTGCTTTGGCAACGGCAGAGCGGACTTTGGCAGCACCTGATGTGCCACGTAGGTAATAAGGTGCTAGGCCACGAAATTCTCGAACAGCGATTTTCTCGCCTTTCAGGTCAACGAGACGGCGTAAGTGTTCCTCTGCGATATCTAATTTTTTGACAAAAGGAAGGTCAGGTAATTCTTCACCTGTTTCAAAGAAATGATTGATTTGGGTAAAGAGGTAAGGGTTATTCAAGGCTGCGCGTCCAATCATGACAGCATCTACACCCAACTCCTCAATCATAAATTTAGCATCTTGCACACTTTTAACATCACCATTTCCGATAAATGGAATAGTGGTGATGGCATTTGATACGCGAGAGAGTGTCTCGTGGTCACAAGTGCCAGTGTACATCTGTTCACGGGTACGGCCATGCATAGCAAGGGCAGAGACCCCACCAGATTCAGCAGCAAGGGCATTTTCTACAGCGAGGTTACTATCAGCCCAGCCCGTACGCATCTTGACAGTCAGCGGAATATCTAGGACAGATGTTACTTCCTTGACAATGTGATAGATTTTATCGGGATCTTTTAGCCATTTGGCACCTGCTTCATTTTTAACGACCTTATTGACAGGACAGCCCATGTTAATATCGACGATGTCAGCCTTGGTATTATTTTGGATGAAGTCAGCGGCACGTTTTAGCCCTTCGGCATCTCCTCCGAACAATTGGATAGACATGGGATGTTCATTGTCATCGATGTGGAGCATGTGAAGGGTTTTTTCGTTGTTATAGAGGAGCCCTTTTTCAGAAATCATCTCCATCACAACTAGCCCAGCGCCAAATTCTTTAGCAATAGTTCGAAAAGCTGAGTTGGTGACACCAGCCATTGGAGCTAAGACCGTACGATGAGGAATCTCTACATTTCCGATCATAAAAGAAGAGTTTAATTTAGTCATTGATCAAGCCCTCCAAGTCTTCTTCGGTAAATTTGTAGGTGGTTTCACAAAATTGACAGGTAATCTCAGCGCCATGATCTTCTTTTGCCATGGCTTCTAGTTCCTCTTTCCCAAGAGTGATGAGAGCCCCTTCAAATCGCTCACGTGAGCAGTCGCAGACAAAGCCAATCTCTTCCTCTGAGAGCACCTTGTAGCTATCGCCTCCATAGATAGCAGTGAGTAGAGCATTGATATGGTCATCAGACTCTAGCAAGGTTGAGATAGCAGGCATGCTTTGGATGCGTTTTTCAAAGCGAGTGATTTCTTCCTCTTTAGCTCCAGGTAGGACCTGCAACATGAATCCTCCTGCCACCTTGACCTGATCGTTCTCGTCCAAGAGGACGTTTAGTCCAACAGCAGATGGGGTTTGCTCGCTTTCAGTGAGGTAGTAGGCAAAGTCTTCACCAATTTCTCCTGTGATCAGAGGCGTCGTTGAGGTATAAGGATTACCTGTTCCGTAGTCTGTAATAACAACAAAGTGGCCTTGTCCCATAAATGGGCCAACTAAAACCTCACCAGTTGCTGTTTTTTTGATATCAACACCTTTATTTTGGATGTAGCCTTTAACCTGTCCATTAGTGTCAGCAACTGAGATGACGTGACCAAAAGAGCTGTTTCCGATGACCTTAACAGTAACCTTGCTGTCTCCTTTTTGGTTGGCAGCTAAGATGAGGTTAGCGATAAGGGTACGCCCTAGGGCAACGGTTGAGCTTGATAAGGTTTGATGTTTTTCTTGAGCTGTTTTGACCGTTTCAGTAGCGTCTAATACATAGGCACGGAAAGAGCCTGATTCTGTAATAGTTTTTATAATCTTATCCATAAAGAATATTATAGCACACCCCTTATAAAATACCAGTCGGATGCGTTTTTGAATAGGCTTACTTGAGATTATTTTTGTAAAAGTCATCATAAGGTCATATTAGTGTGATACAATCAGCACCAAAAGGAGGTTTATGATGAAACTTGCATTGAAAGAATTGATATTTTCATTAAAAAAGTATGCTCTGGTTGAATTGCTAGTGGTTGCAATGATTTTTATGGTTATTTTTTTATCTGGTTTGGCTAATGGCTTAGGGAGAGCTGTGTCATCAAGTCTTGAGTGGTCTCTATCACCATTTGTGCATTTACAGTGTTAAAGTCACAGAGCTTTCTTGAAAAATTATCAGAAATTTCATATAATAGAGTGTAAGACATTCTTGCAGGTGAGATTCCTGCCCTAGAGAGTTGAGAAAGGATGAGGAACTACAGATTTGTAGTTCAGAATCAAAATTATGACATCAGTTGTTGTTGTTGGTACCCAGTGGGGAGATGAAGGTAAAGGTAAGATTACAGACTTCTTGTCTGCAAATGCCGAAGTCATTGCACGTTATCAAGGTGGAGATAACGCAGGACATACTATCGTGATTGATGGTAAAAAGTTTAAGTTACATTTGATTCCATCAGGGATTTTCTTCCCAGAAAAAATCTCTGTTATTGGAAATGGTATGGTGGTTAATCCAAAATCTTTGGTTAAGGAGTTGGAGTACTTGCATGGAGAGGGTGTGACAACTGATAACTTACGCATTTCAGATCGTGCCCATGTTATCTTGCCATATCACATTCATCTTGATCGCTTACAAGAAGAAGCGAAAGGTGACAATAAAATTGGTACAACGATTAAAGGGATTGGACCAGCTTATATGGATAAAGCGGCGCGTGTTGGCATCCGTATCGCTGACTTGCTTGATCGTGATATCTTTAAAGACCGTCTGGCGCGTAATCTAGAAGAAAAAAACCGTCTTTTTGAAAAAATGTATGATGCAGAAACCTTATCTTTTGATGAGATTTTTGAAGAATACTATGCTTACGGGCAAGAACTTAAAAAATATGTCACTGATACTTCTGTTATCTTAAATGATGCCTTAGATCAAGGAAAACGTGTCTTGTTTGAGGGAGCTCAGGGTGTGATGCTTGATATTGATCAAGGGACATATCCATTTGTCACCTCATCAAACCCAGTTGCGGGTGGTGTGACCATTGGTTCAGGTGTTGGTCCAAGTAAGATTGATAAGGTAGTTGGGGTATGTAAGGCCTATACTAGCCGTGTTGGTGACGGACCGTTTCCAACAGAACTTTTTGATGCAGTTGGTGACCGTATTCGTGAAGTTGGTAAAGAGTATGGGACAACAACAGGCCGTCCACGTCGTGTAGGTTGGTTTGACTCTGTTGTGATGCGCCACTCTCGTCGTGTGTCGGGAATCACTAATCTTTGTTTAAACTCTATCGACGTCTTATCTGGTTTAGAGACTGTAAAAATCTGTGTGGCTTATGATTTAGATGGTGAGCGTATTGATCACTATCCAGCTAGTCTTGAACAGTTAAAACGTTGCCGACCAATTTATGAAGAAATGCCAGGTTGGTCAGAAGATATTACAGGTGTGCGTAGCCTTGAAGAACTTCCAGAAAATGCACGTAATTATGTTCGTCGTATTAGCGAGTTGGTGGGTGTTCGCATTTCAACCTTCTCTGTAGGACCTGGTCGTGAACAAACCAACATTCTTGAGAGTGTTTGGAGTAATTAAGATTTAAAGTAGGTTTGATTGTCCATTTGAGGGACAGTCAGCCTATTTTTTTATTTTATTTTTAAAAATTTTTTGCCACAGTTTTGCCACAGTTTTGGCTCAATTTGACCAAGATTTTAAAGAGCCCTCTAGTTTATAATAAGGTTAATCAATCAAATAAATAGAGGTACTATAAAATGAAAACTGTTAAAGAAATTTTAGGAAACTTGAAGCCGTCGAAAAAGACTGTTGTTATAGGCTTATCAGCACTTGCCTTAACAGGTGCTCTGGGTGTCGGAGCAGGTGTTTATGTTAAAGCGAATACCAGTCAAGTTCGTGTAGAGACAGATAGTTCAATGGCAAAACTTAGCTTGACAGATAAAACGAATCGCTTATCTGCATCAAGTTTATCTTCAGCAGATAAAGCAAAGGTAACAGCCGCAGAAAAAGAAGCAGCGACTTATTACAATAAAATTGCGGACCTAGAGACACAGAAAGAAAAATTATATACAGAGTATTTTGGAGCGATTGAAAAGAAATTTATGGCTTTTGATACTGCTAGTCTATGGGCGAAATTTGGTGAGACAGATGCCTTCAGTCGTGATGACTTAGATGATTTTACAGATCAAGATGCTAATGAATTAAAATCTGAAATTGCTTCCTCGACAGCTTTGACAGCTGATGAAAAGACCAAGCTAACAAAAGAAGTTGATGAGCGTTTAAGTTTGGCGAAAGAATGGCAAGCACAAGCAAGTAAATATCAATCTGCAGTAGCTAGTATCAAGTCAGACATTAAAGCTCAGGAAGATAAGATTAGCCAAGTTTATAAAAAACATGGAGTCACAGAACAGATGCTCGAAGCCATCTATGGAGATGATGCCGTTGAATCTAGTGATGCCTTTGATCGCCTAGAGAATAAATGGGACCATGAGGAAGATTATGATTATGAGGATAAAGATTAAGAAGAGATAAAAGAGATTGGATTATCCAGTCTCTTTGTATTTCTATGACAAATATAACAAGTCTGTTAAAATTGCAAAATTCCCACTAATTAGTTGTATGTTTGGCTATAATGGATTGAAAAGTTTAGGAAAATTAAAAAACACAAAGGAATTTCAGATGAAAAAAATTATTTCTCTATTAGTTGGAATTGTAGCGGTTGTGGCTGCAGTATTTAATGCTTATCTCTTGTTTTTTAAAGGAGAAGCGAGCCAAACAGCAACACCAGCTACTAGCTCATCTGCTAGTGCTAACACTTCAAGTTCAGAAACAACTACAGCTACGTCATCTGCTACTACTTCAAGTTTGAAAGATGGAACGTACTCTGGTGCGGTTACCTCAACCAATCGTGGTGATTACCAGGTACAGATTACGGTAGCTAGTGGTAAAATTGATGATATTACCGTTCTAGAGTATCCAAATGATAATCCAGAATCTCAATCTATCAATGATAACGCCCTTCCAACTTACACAGCCGAAGCTTTATCGAATCAATCCGCAGAGGTCAATCAAATCTCAGGTGCAACCGAAGCTTATAAAGGCTTTACAGGCTCTCTTCAAGATGCCTTAAATCAAGCTCAGGCTTAATCTATGGAGATTATTAGTCAAACTGTAGAAGCGATGACGCTTCCTTTTACCATTAGTCTGGTTACCCGTGATAAAGTTTCTTCAAAGGACCTTTTAGAAAGAGTTAGTCAAGATATTTTATCTGCTCTAGGAGAAATCGAACAAAAATTCTCAGCCTTTCGTGCGACTTCATTGGTGAGCCGCTTTCAGAAAGGGGATGAGACGGTGATGCTTGATCCTGAATTTCAAGAGATTTTTGCGCGTGTTACCATTGCAAAAACAGAAACTAGAGGAGCTTTTGACCCTTATTTTCAAGGTGTCTATAATCCCACTGGTCTGGTGAAAGGCTGGGCTGTAGAAAAGGTATTTCAGCAGTACTTGAAGCCTTTGTTGCGACTGTCTGAAATAGAGGCAGTCTGCCTAAATGGTGGAGGTGATATGCAATTTGAAACCAGAGACAATAGTTCGTTTATCTGGAAAATTGGCATCGAAAATCCAGACCATTTGCAAGAAATGATTGCGAGATTTCAAATGAAAACAGGTGCTTTAGCCACTTCAGGTTATAGCAAGCGTGGTCGTCATATTCTATCACAGTCAACCATCAAACAAGTCACTATTTTAGATGCGAGTTTAGTTCAGGCTGATATTTGGGCAACGGCAGCCTTAGTTTTATCAGAATCTGATTTTTGTCAAATGATTGCTGATAAAAAATTAAGCGGACTTTATGTGACCAACACCAAGAAACAATTTTTTCAATATGGAGAACTAAAAAATGTTTAAGAAAAATAATTATGCTCTAGGCTTGGCCTGGCTAACGGCAGTTTTTATCTTGCCGACTCCTTTTATTTATACGTTTGTTAATGGAATGTCAGCTTTAAGTAGTCAACGACGAATTGGGATTGCCTATGGTATTATCGCTTATGTCTGGATGTTATTGGCGATTTATATTGGGACAAAGCCAAAGTGGCTTGATCGTTTAATTGGACTTCCTGCGGCTTACATGATTCATGGGATTTTAAGTCTGGTAGCTATTTTATTAGCTTTTATGCATAAGAGTTTGAGCCCCTCTTATGGTTTAATCAGTACCACGGGTGATCTTGCCTTTAATATTTTCCTTGGAATTGGTCTTTATTCCATGATTTTTATGGCTGGTTGGCTAACAAGTAGAGTCCCATTTTTATTGACCATTAAGCGTTATTTGGAGAAAGTGTTTAAGCATGAAATTTCAGTTTGGCTACACAGGCTCAATATTTTGGCGACATTACTTGTGTTTATTCATGTTCAGTTAATCCCTGATATTCGCAGTAACACAGCTTTTATGCTAGTCTTTTATCTGTCAAGCATCTTTGTTTTTGGTAGCTACCTTTGGGCAAAATTGAAACCAACTGCTACAGGATTTCCAGCTGAACTTCTGGCTAATCAAGAGATTGGTCCCAATATTTATGAATTGCGGATCAAGGTCCCAAAAGTACGCTCTCAACAAATGAAACCAGGAGATTTTATTTTCATTTCTTTTCCAGAGGTTAAGGGTCTGACAGAGCCACATCCTTTTTCTATTGTCAATGATCCTAGGGGGGGCGAGTGAGCTTATCTTGGCGATTCGTGGCGATGGTGATTTTACAAAGCAATTGCAACGTGTTACCGCACCAGCTAAACTTCATGTTGATGGTGGTTATGGCATGTATCAATCCATTATTGATGATCAAAAACCTCAAGAGGTTTTAATGATTTCAGGAGGAATTGGGGTAACTCCTATTTTGTCAGTGATTGAGGGAAATCCTGACCTTAAAACGACAGTCTTTCACGGTGCTTCAACGCAAGCAGCCTTGATTTATGGTGATAAATTTGCCAAGTGGCAAGCTGAGCGTGATAATTTTATAGTTAACCGTGTGGTTGGGATGTATCAAGAAGAGGACGTTTTAGCTTATCTACCAGAGGATAAAAAAGATTTTACTGTTCTGATTAGTGGACCACCCGCAATGGCTCGCTATTGGGAGAAGGTTATGAAAGCCAATGGTGTCCCCAAAGGACAGATTTTTTATGAAGAATTTGGATGGTAATTTTTGTAGAAACTCAGTCAGTCTGAGTTTCTTTTTTTGACATAACAGTTAACCTATTTTTATAGGTAGGTTGACAAATAGAATTTCTTAGTATAAACTAAGAAACAAAGTCACTTGCGGATAATCATTTTAATGCGATGGCTTAAACTTTAGCAGTCCTTGCTATTTATGATATTTAGGAGTTACAGATGAAAACAAAAGAATTATCACAAATTGCGTTAATGACGAGCTTATTAGTGGTATTAGGATTTATTCCAGCTATTCCTCTTCCTTTTATTGCTGTCCCTCTAACCCTGCAAAATCTTGGGGTCATGCTAGTAAGCCTGTTTTTAGGATCCAAAAACGGTAGTCTTTCCATGCTATTATTTTTTCTTTTGGGCCTAATTTTTCCAGTTTTTTCCGGAAAAGCAACGTCTATTCCAACCCTTATGGGACCCACAGGAGGTTATGTTTTGGCTTGGTTGTTAGTCCCTTTATTATTTGGATATTTGTCATCCTTCTTGAAAAAGCAGAGCTTTTTAGGATTATTTGGGATGATGTGGCTAGCAGGAGTTTTGTTTGTAGATCTACTTGGTGCGGTCTGGTTATCTCAAGTGACAGAGATGGCGCTTAGTCAATCTCTGGTTTCTAATCTTGTTTTTATACCTGGAGACACTGTGAAAGCACTGCTAGCAACCATTTT
This sequence comes from Streptococcus sp. SGI.013, assembly GCF_050315295.1. Lineage (NCBI taxonomy): Bacteria > Bacillati > Bacillota > Bacilli > Lactobacillales > Streptococcaceae > Streptococcus > Streptococcus sp. SGI.013. The sequence continues at coordinate 10,020 of NZ_JBNPOS010000025.1, read as the reverse complement.
AGCCTATCGTCTATCAGATTTTCGAGCATAAGTCTGTCTGCTATGGCTTGAAATTTTGATATAATAGTCTTATCTAAAGTAAAGAAGGTAAGACTATGAAATTAACGACATTAGGTTGTTGGGGAGGCTATCCCTACAAAGATGCTGGAACAACAAGTTTTTTGCTAACAGGACAAGATGGTTTTCAACTTTTAATTGATGCAGGCAGTCGTGCTTTAAATGAATTAGAAAAAGAAATTAGCCCTTTAGCATTAGATGCTGTCATTATTAGTCACTATCATCCTGATCATATCGCTGATTTAGGAGTGCTGCGTCATTATCGTCAACTTTATCCTAAACACCTGTGGACACCAAAAGTTTTACCAACTTATGGTCACAATGAAGATCAGGGGGAGTTCGCCAAACTTCATTTAGATGGGGTAACAGAGGCTCGTGCTTATAATGTCAATGGTGTGGAACAAATTGGACCTTTTGATATTACCTTTATCAAGACTGTTCATCCTGTGGTTTGTTATGCCATGCGTATTGTTGAACGTGAGACTGGGCAAGTTTTGGTCTTTACAGGTGATACAGGTTATTTTGAAGGATTAGCAGACTTTACTAAAGAGGCGGATTTATTTTTAGCGGATGTCTATTTCTTTGAGGGAACAGAAAACCATTTTGCTCATCTTAGCAGTAAGGAAGCTGGTCTGATTGCCAAGGAAGCTAAGGTTAAAAAGTTGGTTCTAACCCATTTACCACAATTCCCAGCAGAAGGAATTCAAGAATCAGGCTACTTAGAAGTTTTACGCCAGCAAGCAGCCTCTTATAGTGGTGCTATTCCTGTTGATTTAGCAAGTCCACATCGTTCTTGGGATTTAGGGGCGCTATGATAGTATTTACCGAAGAAGAAAAAGCCTACTTTATGTCTCAAGCGTTAGATGAAGCTGAAAAATCGTTAGAAAAAGATGAGATTCCGATAGGCTGTGTGATTGTAAAGGACAAAAAAATTATCGGTCGGGGGCATAATGCTAGAGAAGAACTTAACCTAGCTGTGATGCACGCAGAAGTCATGGCCATTAACCAAGCTAATCAGTTCTTAGAAAGTTGGCGCTTACTAGATTGTACCTTATTTGTCACAATCGAACCCTGTGTCATGTGTAGTGGTGCTATTGGCCTAGCGCGAATACCTCAAGTGATTTATGGGGCGAAAAATCAAAAATTTGGCGGTGCAGGAAGCCTTTATGATATCTTAACAGATGAGCGCCTCAATCATAGGGTCGCAGTTGAAGTTGGTATTTTAGAAGAAAGCTGTGCAAGTATCATGCAAGAATTTTTTAAGCAACGTCGTAAGAAACAAAAAGATGCTAAGAAAAAGCCTGCAGTTTAAACTTGCTAAAAATTTCTTTTGTGCTATAATATTATATGGAGCAACATTTGTGCGTGAAGCGGGTCAGGGGAGGAATCCAGCAGCCCTAAGCGACATCAAGTGTGTGCTCTTTTTTTGTCTCATATTTTCACTAGAAGGCGTCAAGAGATTTTCTGAGTCCTTAATCTCCATCTTTAGACTGATTTTTTGAAAATCAGCTTTTTTTGTTTGCTAGAATAGGACAAAATACCCTATGATTAAGGTCTAATTAAGTCAGGATTCTTATACTAGTAGAGAGAATAGGAGTGAAAAAATCATGATTTTATTTGCTTTTCCAGGAACAGGAAAGACCACACTGGCTGCCCATCGCCAAGAGGTTGTAGATTTAGAATTATCAGAAATCAAATATGACAATAGTGGGGTTAGCCACTTAAATAAAGAAGAACGAAAATCTATCAAACGCCCTTTAAAGTCAAAGGATTACAAAGCTATTTATGTTCAAAGGGCTCTTTCTTATCATCAAGATGGTAAGGTTGTCTTAGCTGCCTTAAATTTTCTATTTCCCATTTTGTTTGCCTTGTTGGCATTAGGAGAAAGTGATTTTCATATTGTTATTCCTCATTATCGATTGAGAAAAGAATATAAAAAGCGCTATATTGGTCGTGGCAATAATAATAAGTTTATTTTTGAGGTGATGGCAATTTGGTACCCAACCCTTATCAGCTTAGGTCTTTTAGCTAAACTTTTCCCCCAGCGTATCAGTGTGCTATCAAAAGGAGAAACTTTAGAGGATTATTATGCGAATATTTCCATGTCAAAAGTCAGCTATTCTCCTGTTAAACGCTTCTTTTACGATTATGAATAGTTTAGGTCTGGCAAAATTACGCAATCGTTTGCTTTTTTTGTTAAAAATCAGCAAAAATCATTGAAAAATTAAACGTAAAGGGGTAAGATAGTAAGGACCCTAATTTATGGAGGAAGAAAAGACAAAATGACACATATTAAATTTGATTATTCAAAAGTGTTGGAAAAATTTGCAGGCCAACACGAAATTGATTACTTGCAAGGTCAAGTGACAGAAGCAGATAAACTCTTGCGTGAAGGAACAGGACCAGGATCAGACTTCCTTGGTTGGATGGACCTTCCAGAAAACTATGACAAAGAAGAGTTTGCTCGTATTCAAGCTGCAGCTAAGAAAATCCAAGAAACCAGTGAAGTCCTTGTGGTGATCGGTATTGGTGGTTCTTACCTTGGTGCGCGTGCAGCGATTGACTTTTTGAGCAACAACTTTGTTAACTTACTATCGGCAGAAGATCGTAAAGCTCCACAAATCCTTTATGCAGGAAACTCAATTTCATCAAGCTACTTAGCAGACCTTGTGGACTATGTGGCTGACAAAGAGTTCTCTGTGAACGTGATTTCTAAGTCAGGAACAACAACTGAGCCTGCCATTGCTTTCCGTGTATTCAAAGAGCTTTTAGTGAAAAAATACGGACAAGAAGAAGCAAACAAACGTATTTATGCGACAACTGACCGCCAAAAAGGTGCGGTTAAGGTTGAAGCAGATGCGAATGGTTGGGAAACGTTCGTTGTACCAGATGATATCGGTGGCCGTTTCTCAGTGTTAACAGCTGTTGGCTTGCTTCCAATTGCAGCATCTGGTGCAGATATCACAGCACTTATGGAAGGTGCAGCAGCAGCTCGTAAGGCTTACTCATCAGATAAGTTATCAGAAAACGAAGCTTACCAATATGCCGCTGTTCGTAACGTCTTGTACCGTAAAGGTTACTCAACTGAGATTTTGGTGAACTATGAGCCATCACTTCAATACTTCTCAGAGTGGTGGAAACAATTAGCAGGTGAGTCAGAAGGTAAGGATCAAAAAGGGATTTACCCATCATCAGCTAACTTCTCAGCTGATTTACACTCTCTTGGTCAATACATCCAAGAAGGAGCACGTATTCTCTTTGAAACAGCTATTCGTGTTGAAAAACCACGTAAAAATGTCATCATTCCAGAATTGGCTGAAGACTTAGATGGCCTTGGTTACCTTCAAGGTAAAGATGTTGACTTTGTTAACAAAAAAGCAACAGATGGTGTACTTTTTGCCCATACTGATGGCGATGTGCCAAACATGTACATCACGCTTCCAGAGCAAGATGAGTTTACACTTGGTTATATCATTTACTTCTTTGAAATTGCTATCGCACTTTCTGGTTACCTCAATGCTGTTAACCCATTTGATCAACCAGGAGTTGAAGCGTACAAGAAAAACATGTTTGCCCTTCTTGGTAAACCAGGTTTTGAAGACCTATCCGCAGAGCTTAACGCTCGTTTATAATCAAAAAAGAATCGACTCATTTTTGTCGATTCTTTTTAATAACTTCTCTTGAAAAATTAAAATAATATTGATAATATAAATATATACAGCCGCTATAAAAAGACCATTAAGTTTAATCGGAGGAATGAAGATGAAAAGTAAAGGATTAGGATTATTGGTATTGTCAAGCTTTGTTTTGTCAACTCTAACGCTTTCTACGACAACTGAGGTGAAGGCTGAGAGTCAAAAAGTGATTCAATTGGCAAAGAAAAACAAGAAAAAAGAAAAAACTTACAAAGTTGGCGAAGTGGTGACGGTTAAAAGTGTTGAATACACCGTTAATGGCAAGGAACTGACCACAAATGTCGGGGGCGAATTTGGTGCAACGGCTAATGATGTTTTTCTTGTAGTAGATGTTACCGTTAAAAATAATGGTAAAAAAGCTTTGACGATTTCGGATGACTTCTTCAAATTATACAAAGGAGAAACAGAATATGAGTCTGATTCTGCAGCAGGTGTTTATGCGAATCAAGACTCATCTGCTAACTTCTTTTACTCTGAACTCAACCCAGGTAGTACAGTGACTGGTAAGGTTGTTTTTGATCTTACTGAGGCTGCTGCTAATGATCCTGAATTAGTCTTACAGGTACAAACAGGCTTCTGGGGAACACAGACAGCAAAAATTGCTTTGAATCAGTAAAAACAAGATCAATAGGACTAAAAATATCTGATTAAGAAAGATATTTTTAGTCCTTTTTTTGTTAAAGCATTAGAAAATGACTATAAGTTAGCGATAGCATTTTCTTTTTTTAGTCTTTACGTTATAATATATTTATGATATATAAACGTTTAATATGGCTATTCTCATCTTTAATTATTTTAGTAGGGCTAGCCATTATCGGAGTCTATTTTTTTAATCAACCCCAATTAAGAACCCTTCCTGTTGATGTCTCAACGCCACGGGTGCAAGAGCAAGTCTCTAAGATGACTTTGGAAGAGAAGGTCGGGCAACTCTTTTTAGCTAGAGTTCCTATAGACAATCAGATTGAGGACATTAAGACCTACCATCCTGGAGGTTATTTGTTGTTTGCACGAGATATGGAAGGACAAAGCCTTGAAAGTTTGAAAGCCAAGCTCTCTTCCTATCAAGCTGCGAGTCAGGTTCCTTTATTGATCGCATCGGATGAGGAAGGTGGCCAGGTTAGTCGTCTTAGCGCTCTATTAGAGCAATCTTTTAGCTCTGCTTTTGACCTTTATCAAGCAGGTGGATTAGAGGCGATTAAAGAAGATACGGCAAATAAAGCTGATCAGCTCAATCAGCTAGGGATCAAGGCTGGGCTATTTCCTGTTGCAGATTATGCGAGTAGTGCAGACAGCTTTATCTATTCTCGGACGATAGGAAAAGATATTCAGGCAACTTCTGACTATGTTGCAGAAAGTGTCAGAGTCTTGAAGGAGAAGCACTCAGCTTCTACTCTCAAACATTTCCCAGGTTATGGGGATAATGGTGATTCCCACTTGGACTTGATTTATGATAATCGCAGTTTGGATCAGCTAAAAGCTCAAGACTTTAAGCCCTTTGAGGCTGGAATAAAAGCAGGTGCTGATAGTATTTTAGTGTCACACAATATTATGACTCAGATAGATGGTTTGCCAGCTTCGCTTTCGCCAACCATTTATCAAACCCTAAGACAAGACTTGTCCTTTCAAGGTGTTGTCATGACGGATGATTTTGATATGGATGGTTTAGAAAATTTTACCACACAAGAAGATGCCGCCTATCAAGCGATTGCAGCAGGTGCAGACATGATATTAAGTTCGCATTACGCCAGTCAGATTCCTTACTTGGTTGAACAAGTGAGACAAGGTAATCTCAGTGAAGATCGAATTGATGAGGCAGTGACTAGAATTTTAACCATGAAGGCGAATCTGGGGATTTTAAAATCATAAAAACCATAAAAATAAGTGAAATGGCATGAAAAATCTGAAAATTCTGTTATAATAGAACATAAGATTTTTGAAGTATAGGAGAACCTTATGACAGCAACAAAAATGTCAGCACAAGAAATTATTCAATTTATTGCTCAAGCAGAGAAAAAAACCAGTGTTAAAGTGACCTTTGAAGGTGACTTAGCTGGCGCTACTCCAGAAAATGTGACCAAATTAGGTAATGTTTTATTTGGAGATTGGAAAGATATCCAACCTTTGCTAGTTAACTTAGTTGAGAACAAGGACTATGTGGTTGAACAAGATGCTCGCAATTCTGCCGTACCTTTATTAGATAAACGTGCCATCAATGCGCGTATTGAGCCAGGTGCTATTATCCGTGATCAAGTTGAGATTGGTGATAATGCGGTGATTATGATGGGGGCTGTGATTAATATCGGTGCTGAAATCGGTGCAGGAACGATGATTGATATGGGTGCTATCCTTGGTGGCCGCGCCATTGTTGGAAAAAATAGCCACGTTGGTGCTGGTGCTGTTCTTGCAGGTGTCATTGAGCCTGCTTCTGCCGAGCCTGTTCGTGTGGGGGATAATGTGTTAATCGGTGCCAATGCTGTTGTGATTGAAGGGGTACAAATTGGTAATGGTTCAGTTGTTGCGGCAGGAGCTATTGTGACACAAGATGTTCCTGAAAACGTTGTGGTAGCTGGTGTTCCTGCACGTGTGATCAAGGAAATTGATGAAAAAACACAACAAAAAACAGCCCTTGAGGATGCCCTTCGTACCCTTTAAGATAAGACAAGTTTTCAACTTAATGCTCTATTAGGTTGATCTGTATGAAAGATAAAGATATAAGAAGCTAGGCACTTTGTTCCAGCTTTTTATATTTATTGTGAGGATATTATGCTTGATTTAATCCAAACCAGACGTGACTTACACCAAATTCCAGAAATTGGCCTTGAAGAGTTTAAGACACAAGCCTACTTGCTAGAAAAAATTGCTCAGCTAACAGCAGGGTATGACTTTGTCCAACAAAAAACTTGGCGTACAGGGATTTTGGTTTACCTAGAGGGTTCCAATCCAGAAAAAACAGTTGGTTGGCGTACAGATATTGATGGTCTTCCGATTGTGGAACAGACAGGATTGGCATTTTCTAGTCAACATGAAGGGCGTATGCATGCCTGTGGGCATGATTGTCACATGACAGTGGCATTAGGGCTTTTGGAAGCTCTTTTAGAAGTTCGCCCTAAAGATAATGTGTTATTTTTATTTCAACCTGCCGAAGAAAATTTTGCGGGAAGTATGCTAATGTATGAAGATGGGGCCTTTGGTGATTGGTTACCAGATGAGTTTTATGGGCTTCATGTTCGTCCCGATTTAAAGGTTGGCGATATTGCTACGAATACTGGAACACTTTTTGCAGGGACTTGTGAGGTTAAAATAACCTTTAAAGGAAAAGGAGGTCATGCGGCCTTTCCCCATGAGGCTAATGATGCTCTTGTGGCAGCAGCTTATTTTGTGACACAAGTTCAATCTGTGGTCAGTCGTAATGTTGATCCTATAAAAGGAGGAGTGGTCACTTTTGGCTCCCTACATGCAGGGACAACCAATAATGTTATTGCAGAAACAGCTTTTTTACATGGAACGATCAGGACCTTAACGCAAGAGATGAGCCTTCATATTCAAAAGCGGGTTAAAACCATTGCAGAAGGTGTCGCTGCTAGCTTTGATATGGATGTTGAGATAGAGTTAATTCAAGGAGGCTATCTGCCTGTTGAGAATAATCCAGACTTAGCCAAAAATTTAATGGCGTTTTTTGAGGAGCAAGAGGGTGTCAACCTTATTGATTGTTTGCCCGCAATGACAGGTGAGGATTTTGGTTATCTCTTAAATAAAATCCCTGGAGTGATGTTCTGGTTAGGAATTGATACCCCTTATGCCCTTCACCATCCTAAGATGAGTCCAGATGAAGCTGCTCTGCCTTTTGCCGTCAGAGAAATCAGCCAATTCTTGAAATCACGTGTTTTATAAATCAATAAGAGGTAAGAAAAGTGTCTATTTTCTTACTCTTTTTTTCAAAAAAATAGAAGAATAGTGTATGATAGTAACATGTTAAAAAAACAACTGCGACAAGAGATCCTATCTCTTTTGAAAGCTCAAGATCCTATCCAAAAAGCGCAAGCCGATCATCGCTTACTGGAGCAACTTTGCCAAAGTGAGTTTTATAAAAATGCTCAGACGATTGCTACCTTCCTATCTTTTCCATTTGAGTATGATACTAGCCTTCTTATCCATCAAATGCAAAAGGATAAAAAGAAAATCCTTATCCCTAAAACCTATCCAAAGGGAAAAATGGACTTTGTTGTTTATGAACCTAATCAGCTAGTTGAGACCCATTTTGGTTTAAGGGAGATTCCAAATGGAAAGCCTGTGGACAAGTCTGAGATTGATCTTATTCATGTACCTGGGCTGGTCTTTAATGAAGACGGCTTTCGAATTGGCTTTGGGGGCGGATACTATGATCGTTATCTCGCAGATTATCAAGGGATGACAGTAAGCTTGATTTATCCGTTTCAAATTTGCAACTTTGAGGAGAAAGAATATGATGTGGCAGTTAGAGAGGTGATGCGTGATGAAACAGATTTTTGATAGAAATTATCCCGTGACGAGCTTATTGTTAGGGTTAACGACAGTTGTCTTTTTGTTAACTCAGTTGGTTTATTTTGGACAGGCAACAAGTGCTCAAACGATTTTTAATGTCGGAGGGATGCTGGGAGCTTATGTCAAGTATGATCCTACACAGCTTTGGCGTTTGGTAAGTCCGATATTTGTCCATATTGGTTGGCAGCATTTTCTTCTTAATATGTTGTCGCTTTATTTTATGGGACGAATGGTTGAGGATATTTTTGGTTCTAAAAATTATTTGTTGTTGTATGTATTGTCGGGTGTGATGGGGAATGTCTTTACACTATTTTTGACGCCAAATGTTGTTGCAGCAGGAGCATCAACCTCTTTATTTGGCCTTTTTGCAGCAGTTGCTTTTTTGGGTTATCAATCTAAAAACCATTATTTAAATCAGATTGGAAGAAGTTATTTTACATTAATTGTCATCAATATGGTCTTTAGTTTGTTTTCTCCAGATACGAGTTTGGCTGGGCATCTAGGTGGTGCAGTAGGTGGTTTGCTTTTGAGTGTTATGTTGAAAACTCAAGTAGATCCTTTTGCGTTTAAAAAAGAGCAACGTGTCACAGCCAGTCTAGTGTTTATAGGTTTAAGTTTGGGGATGATTGGGCTTTCCTTGTGGGGATAAATCTAGTCAAATAAAAAATACGTTTGAGCTAAGATAAAGCTCAAACGTATTTTTATTCTTCTGTTTTTGAAGTCTGTTGTCCATCAAGTTGTTTGCCAAGTTCAATGATATATTGTTTTAAGTCATCTTTGACTTGAGGGTGCTTGAGGGCGTAATCAATAGATGTTTTCATGAAGCCAAATTTATCACCAACATCATAGCGATTTCCTGTGAAGTTACGCGCAAAGACACGCTGAGTTTTGTTGAGGGTATCGATGGCATCAGTGAGTTGAATCTCATTTCCAGCACCTGGTTCTTGATTTTCTAAGATATCAAAAATTTCAGGTGTGAGGAGGTAGCGTCCAATGATAGCAAGGTCGCTTGGTGCCTCTTCTGGCGCTGGTTTTTCAACAAAGGTTTCAACGCTGTAAAGACCATTGACCCCCTCACCCTGAGGAGCAATTACCCCATAGGCAGAAACTTCTTCATGTGGCACTTCCATTACGGCAATGGTTGAAGCGTGGGTAGTTTCGTAGTCATCAATGAGTTGTTGGGTAAGAGGTGTCGCCTTATCGTCTGTGATATCCATCAGGTCATCACCTAACATCACGACAAATGGCTCATTTCCAACGAAGGCTTTGGCTTGAAGAACGGCATCTCCAAGACCGCGAGGATGACTTTGACGGATAAAGTGAAGACGGATACCAGTTGTTTCGTCAACTAATCTTAAAAGATCGTGTTTTCCTTTTTCTTTTAGGTTGTATTCCAGTTCAAAGTTTGAGTCAAAATGATCTTCGATAGAACGTTTGGATTTTCCTGTGACAACCAAGATGTCTTCAATTCCTGATTTGAGAGCTTCTTCTACGATAAACTGGATAGTTGGTTTATCAACAATCGGAAGCATTTCTTTAGCAAGTGCTTTTGTAGCAGGAAGGAAACGCGTCCCCAAACCTGCAGCTGGGATAACAGCTTTTCTGACTTTTTTCATGTGAAACTCCTTGGTTGTTTTTTTTAAAAATTTTTAAATTAATTAACACAGTGATATTATATCAAAAAAAGCTGATAAGGACAATGACATAGCACATAGAGGGTACGCCATACGCATGAAGAAAATTTCGA
>NZ_JBNPOS010000024.1:0-28059 GCF_050315295.1 Streptococcus sp. SGI.013 | reverse complement strand
ACCCAGGACAATTACGAAACAGTTCACGCCTCTGGTTTGCGGTGAATACGGATCTCAAAGTATCAGGGATATTAGATGCCCAGTTAAGAGAAGAGCCCAAAGCACCTGAGAAACCGACACTCAATACAGCCATCAAGGAGCCAAGCAAACCCAATAAACCTCAAGCACCTGAACTGATCTCTCCTCAGAAACCACAGGCACCAACCAAACCAAGTGAGCCAAACTATCAACCTCTTCCAAAGAAGCCAGTTGCTCCTAATGTACCTAAAAAGATAAATAAGCCTCAGAAACCAAAGGCTATAGCTAAACCCACACCACCTAATCTTCCTGTTATCTTTTACCACAAGGCTAGTTTCAAACCAGTTGTGAAAAATGCGGTAGCTAAGCCAGTTCAGGCGACAACGATTAGCTCAAAAACAGCTAAAGCAAGGGTTTACTACTTACCCGTAATGGTTAGCCCAACTCAAAGTCCAATCTATCCAAGCTATCGCCCCAACTATACTTTTAGTCCTACTAAAATTGTTGGTACTCTGGGTCCTCAATATTCAATGTCAATTAAGTCTTTGAATCCTGTCAGAGTCCAGTCTCAGAAGAAACCCAATCAACACTCCTCTAATAAGAAGGATCCTGATGATAAAGAGGATTGGTTTGGAGAAAATACTGGAATTAAGAATATCGATACAGGGGAGCGCTATCAAGATAATTTAATCAACTTTATTAAAGAGATTGGTCAAAAGGCTAAGAAAAAACATGGTCATGACCTGAATAAAATTAATAGGGATATTGCTTTAACATTGGCTTCTCCTTCCTATGGTGATGACAAGTTACAGAATTTTTTTAGTACTTTTAAAGGTTCAATATATAAGGTATCTGATGGTGCAAAAAATGCAATAGTAGATAATCATGAAAACGGAAAGATTGATTTTGCCCATGTCATGACAACACTTGCTTCTTTGGAGGACCAAAAATTCTCAGATAATTTGATCAAGAAACTGTCTTCACGCTCTTTTCTCTTAGCGTTTTTTCTAAAAAATCCAATGTTAGGCCACTCCATTAATGACCGTCATCAGCGTAACATTATACTTGAGCAGAATTCATTACTTGGGGATATCTTCACAACCATGCCAGTGTCTGATATTTATACCGATATGGATTCGATTATCCTCTCTAGACACCCTAAGTATAAGCATTTACCATTAGATCAACGCATCCTTGCTTATTATAATCAAGAACATCTAGATAAAAAGCGGAAAGACCTCTTTTTGGAAGTCTATGGGATGAATAAAGGAAAGGACAAGGGGGAAGCCCAATTAAGCTCCTTCATCGAAATTGTAGCGAGTTTTCTAACCATTGGTGGTCTTGGATTATTGGGGTATTCTGTGGTAAACGGGAAGTATAAAAATATTGATAATCACATCCATCAAGTGGATACTGTCCTTTATGACGGCAATATTAATAAGTTTCTTAAACACCCCCTAAAAACAACAAAAGCTGCCATTGCCAAAACCATTGAGAAAAAGGTGGTCAAACCTGTTACTAAGGCCCTTAAAACCATCAATAACAAGATCATTAAACCAGTGACTAAAACCATTAAGAATAAGATCATTAAACCTATTACTAAAGCTATTAAAACTATCAATAATAAGGTTATTAAACCTGTTGTGCGGACTTTCAAGAAAACAAGGGCTAAGGTCATTAAGAATATCAAGACATTTGTGACTAAAACAGTTCCCAAAAAAGTGAATAAAGTCATAAAAAAAGTCCCTACTGCTAAAAAAGTGATGGCAAAAGTTAGGAAAGTGATTCCTCAACCTGTCAAGAAGGCTATCAAAAAAGTCCCCCAACCCCTTAAGAGGGTGGTGAGGAAGGTGGTACAACCCCTTAGAAGAGCGAGAGTGGCGAGACCTGTTTTTCAGCCTGTCCGAAAAGTCATTAGACGAGCAGCACCTGTTATTAGAAAAGTGAATAGACCTGTCCAGAAATCAAGTAAAAAACGGAGAAGATAAGCAATGAAAAAGAAAAAAATGTCTTTTATCAAAAGAATGATGATCACAATTGTTGTGCTAGCTATTGGCTCTCTTACCAGCTTCCTTTACATCTATCATAATTTTTCCACCTACTTCATCTATTATGCCAAGCATATCCCTCACGAAAAAGGTGCTAATCCTGAAATGGTATTTATTGTAGACTATCTAGACTATCTAGGAGAATCCTCTATTAAAGGATTAAAATATAGTACAGATGGGTATAATGCGATCGTAAAAAATCATTCTTTTTCAGTAAGGCAAGGCGTCATTCACGTCTCGTCTAAATATGAAGTCTCGATCTACAAGGGTACAGATGAAGAGATATACCGCATATATTTGTTTGATAAGAGTGGGAAATTCATGGCTTACTATTATCAGAAGCCTGGTGTAAAGAAAGGTATTTATGATAAGAGTACTGTCAGACAAAAAGAGGCACAGAGCTATGTGGATGAGGTGATCAATCCCATTGTGGAAAAGATGGAGACAAAGCCAAGCGTGAACTTACAATGGCTGTTCAATAAGATCTATCAAAAACGATTTGAATAGAAAGCAATTATCCTGTCCAGAAATCAAGTAAAAAACGGAGAAGATAAGCAATGAAAAAGAAAAAAATGTCTTTTATCAAAAGAATGATGATCACAATTGTTGTGCTAGCTATTGGCTCTCTTACCAGCTTCCTTTATATTGACCATAATTTTTCCACCTACTTCATCTATTATGCCAAGCATATCCCCCACGAAAAAGGTGCCAATCCTGAGATGGTATTTATTTCAGACTATCTAGACTATCTAGGAGAATCCTCTATCAAAGGTTTAAGATACGATACGGATGGGGATAATGCGATCGTAAAAAATCATTCATTTTTTGTAGGTCAAGGATCTTTTACTGCCTCCTCTAAATATCTAGTTCTAATCTTCGAGGATACAAATGAAGAGATATACCGTACCTATTTGTTTGATAAGAGTGGGAAATTCATAGCTTACTATTATCAGAAGCCTGGTGTAAAGAAAGACATTTATGATAAGAGTGCTGTCAGACAAAAAGAGGCACAGAGCTATGTGGATGAGGTGATCAATCCCATTGTTGAAAAGATGGAAGTAAAACCAAGCGTGAACTTACAATGGCTGTTCAATAAGATTTATCAAAAACGATTTGAATAGAAAGCTATCATCATGATATTAAGAAAATGGTTTATCCTCCCTGCCATCTTAATAGCACTATGGAGCTGGCATACTGTCAGTTTTAACCTTAGTAGATACTCTGGTTACTATGACCAACGCCTCCCACATAAAAAAGGAACAAATCCAGAATGGATTTGTTCCCTTAAGGAGCTTTATTATCTCAAAAAACCTCATCATTTAGACTTAAGGTATGATTTGTACCTTTGTCAATGATGTGAGACCTAAAATGTTATTTTGAAGCCATCCATTTGTTAAGCTTTACTAGGAGCTAGCTCCTAGTGAAGCTTTTCTGATATCGATAGGAGATTTCCATCCTAAAGTTTGCATAGGGAGTCGATTAGAACGATAAAGATAGGTTTTCATCTGCTTGATCAGATCGTCATAGGAGTAAAAGGTCAGGTGCTGGTAGAAACGTCGATTGTCATTTCGGTGACTGCGTTCAACCTTGCCATTATGTCTTGGTGTTAGAGGTCGATGTGATCGATTTTTCAGCGATTCTTTAGTTCCATCAAAACGCTTATTCCAGCGCATAAGAGAGGCTTTTGAAACTTTGTAACGTCGACAGATGAAGGCGACAGAGGCACCATTTTGGTAGGTTTTAACAGCGTGGTAACATGTTTCTAGAGTATGTGGTAAATAGCGAAGATTTTGTGATATACTAGTCATGAGAAGATTCCTTTTTGGTGAGTGGTGGTACTCTTATCATATCAGGGAATCTTCTTTTTGACTTCTAGAAGTCTCACATCTATTGTAACGCTACAACAATAAATAACAAAAATATAAAAAAAGCTTGACCTCATATTTATATCGTGATAAAATATTCAAGAACGTGAAAATGTTACATTGCAAATGAGGGGAGTGAAAAAAATGTCAAAAACAGTAGTACGTAAGAATGAATCACTTGACGATGCTCTTCGTCGTTTCAAACGTTCTGTAACTAAAGCTGGTACTCTTCAAGAGTCACGCAAACGTGAATTCTACGAAAAACCTTCTGTAAAACGTAAACGTAAATCAGAAGCAGCTCGTAAACGTAAAAAATTCTAAGAGCGTATAAGAAAAAGATGAGTGTCTCATCTTTTTTCTTTTCTAGCGTTAATTAAAGGTACAAAAGAAGACTAGTGTCAACACTAGTCTTCTTTTGTGCTTATTTTTTAGCGAGAAGGTCGCGGATCTCTGTAAGCAATTCTTCTTGAGTTGGAGCAGCTTCTTCAACAACTTCTTCCTCTTTTTTACCAAGAGCCATAGCAGCATTGGCACCTTTAACGATGAAGAACAAAACAGTCCCAACGATAAGGAAGTTGATAACAGCGCTTAAGAAGCTACCGTAAGCAACACCGTTCCAAGTCAACTGTGCAATATTTTCTGCACCAGCTGCTTTTAGAGCTGGGTTAAGAAATAGTGGTGTGATAACATCTTCAACAAGTGAAGTAATGATAGCACCAAATGCAGCTCCGATAATAACTGCAACAGCAAGGTCAAGGACATTAGCCTTAAATAAGAAATCTTTTAATTCTTTAATCATGATATCTTCCTTTCTTTTACTTATATGATTATATCTGATTGATATATACTTGTCAAAGACTTTAACCTATTTTTTTTATTTTACATTACATTTTTTCAATGGTATAATGTAGTATATTGTTTAAAATGGGCTTTTTATGTGGAGGTGATAGTGTGGCATTGACAAAAGAAACTATTGCTGAGATAAAAAATAGTGTTAACATTGTTGACGTTATTGGAGAAGTTGTCGCCTTATCTAAAGCTGGACGGCAGTTTTTGGGTTTATGTCCTTTTCATAAAGAAAAAACTCCCTCATTTAACGTTTTAGAAGATCGTCAATTTTTTCACTGTTTTGGTTGTGGTAAGTCAGGAGATGTCTTTAAATTTTTAGAGGAATATAGAGGCTTATCTTTTTTGGAATCCGTTCAGGTAATTGCAGAGCGTTCGGGATTTGATATTACCCCACAGGTTCAAGTTCCTGTAAAAAAAGAACATCCCTATCAAAATTTATTTCAAATTAATCAAGATGCAGCTAAATTTTTTCACGCTGTTTTGATGACAACAACAGAGGGAGAGGCTGCTCGACAATACCTCTATTCAAGAGGTTTAACGGATGAGCAGTTGATTTATTTTAATATCGGTCTAGCACCTGATGCCTCTGATTACCTTTATCAATCGTTATCAAAAAAATGGGATGAAAATACACTACTCAATTCTGGTCTTTTTACTTTAACGGATACGAATAATATATTTGACTCCTTTCGTAATCGCTTAATGTTTCCTCTCTCAAATGATTCAGGTCAGGTGATAGGATTTTCGGGTAGGATATGGACTGAGCGAGATCAACAAGAAAAAAAGGCAAAGTATAAAAATACTCGTGCCACACCCATTTTTAATAAATCTTATGAGCTGTATCACTTGGATAAGGCTAAGTCCAGTATTTCCAAACATCGTGAAGTTTATCTCATGGAAGGCTTTATGGATGTCATTGCCGCTCATCAATCAGGAATAAATCATGCGGTAGCATCAATGGGAACTGCGCTGACTCCAGAACATATAGTGCATTTGCAAAAGGTGACAAAAAAAGTAGTGCTTGTCTATGATGGTGATCGTGCTGGGCAAGAAGCGACCGCAAAAGCTTTAGATTTGCTCAAAGACTTTTCTGTCGAAATTGTTCGTCTCCCTAATCAAATGGATCCTGATGAATTTTTACAAAAAAATTCCAAGGAGGCTCTAGCTGACTTATTAAAAGAGTCTCGTGTAAGTGATGTGGAGTTTTGGATTCACCACCTTTTACCACATAATTTAGATAACCTGCAAACAGAGATTGCATATGTTGAAAAAATGGCAAAGATTATTGCCAAAGTGCCGTCTATTACAGCCCAGAACACTTACATTTCTCTTTTGGCTGACTTGTTACCTGATTTTAACTTTTATCAAATTGAACAATCTGTTAATAACGAACGCCTAAGTACTAGACAAGATCAAGCCATCATCCGTCAAGCTGAAGCTAAAATTAGTATTGATTTACCGATTACAAAACAAATGACTTCACTTGAGCGGGCTGAAAATCATCTTTTTCATCGCTTAATGCATCATCCTGATTTATTAAATGACTTTCGATTAAAAGAGGAGTTTCGATTTCAAAGTGTTGCACTTGAGCAGCTATATGACATTTTAAAATTAGAAGGCGAGATCGGAACGATGGACTTGGCCAAATTGGATGATAAGGTCCAATCAGCCTACTATCAAGTCTTGGAAGAAAACCTTCCAAAAGAGGTCACTGAAGAAGAGGTGTCAGATATTTTACGTCAAATCGAGCGCTATGTGACAAAAGAAGAGTTATTAAAACAAAATAAGGCACTACGTGAGAATAGTCATCACAGAGATTTAGACTATGAGACCTTAGCTTTGGAGCAGTTGATTGCTCAGAAAAGAAAAATGGAATAGAGGATAGGAATGACAAAAAGTAAAGAAATCACAACATTTAACGTTCAAGTAGCTGATTTTATTCGTAATCATAAAAAAGCAGGAACAGCAGTAGATACAGAGGTCTTTGAAAAACTGGTCTCTCCTTTTGGACTAGAGGCTGAGGCAATTGAAAACTTAATTGAACGTCTAGCAGACGGAGGAATTTCAATTACAGATAGTCAAGGAAATCCTTCATCAACTTATAAAACTCCAGAGATCAAGCCAGAGGAGTTAACAGACGAGGAATTACTTGGCAGTAACTCAGCTAAAGTCAATGATCCAGTACGTATGTACTTGAAAGAAATTGGTGTGGTTGCTCTTTTAACCAATGAAGAGGAAAAAGAGTTAGCGATTGCCGTTGAAAATGGTGACCTTCAAGCTAAACAACGTTTAGCTGAAGCTAACTTACGTTTGGTTGTTTCTATTGCGAAACGTTATGTTGGTCGTGGGATGCAATTTCTTGATTTGATTCAAGAAGGTAATATGGGCTTGATGAAAGCGGTGGATAAGTTTGACTACTCTAAAGGATTTAAGTTTTCAACTTATGCAACCTGGTGGATTCGTCAAGCCATTACACGCGCTATCGCCGATCAGGCACGTACCATTCGTATTCCTGTCCACATGGTAGAGACGATTAACAAGTTGGTTCGTGAGCAACGTAATCTCTTACAAGAGTTAGGACAAGATCCTACACCAGAGCAAATTGCAGAGCGTATGGATATGACACCTGACAAAGTGCGTGAGATCTTGAAAATTGCACAAGAACCTGTATCTCTTGAAACTCCAATTGGTGAAGAAGACGACAGTCATTTAGGAGATTTTATTGAGGATGAAGTGATTGAAAATCCAGTAGATTATACGACACGTGTTGTTTTAAGAGAGCAGTTGGACGAGGTGCTTGACACATTGACAGATCGTGAAGAAAATGTCTTACGCTTACGTTTTGGTCTTGATGATGGGAAAATGCGTACCTTAGAAGATGTAGGTAAGGTCTTTAATGTCACACGTGAGCGTATCCGTCAAATTGAAGCTAAGGCACTTCGTAAATTACGTCATCCAAGCCGTAGCAAACAATTGCGTGACTTTATGGAAGAATAAGGAGACGGTATGGCAAACTATACAGAGCAAGAGGTAGAAGCTATCAAAGACCGTATTTTACAAGGATTGGAAACGGTCATTGACCCTGAATTAGGTATTGATGTTGTGAATCTAGGCTTGATTTATGAAATCCGTTTTGAAGATGATGGGGCAACTGAGATTGATATGACTTTGACAACGATGGGGTGTCCACTGGCAGATTTATTAACAGATCAAATTCATGATGCTATGAAGGAAATTCCAGAGGTTACTAAAACAGAAGTGAAGTTGGTATGGCAACCAGCTTGGACAGTGGATAAAATGAGTCGGTATGCACGAATCGCCTTAGGGATTAGATAAATAAAAAATCAGATTGGGTAATCTACCCAATCTGATTTTTTGTCTCGTAGCAGAAAATTGCTAGCACTCCGGAATTATGATAATGTAGATTTATCAGAATAAACAAGGAGAACAATATGGTGAAAAAATATGATTATATCGTGATAGGTGGAGGTTCAGGAGGTATTGCTTCTGCAAATCGTGCAGCGATGTACGGTGCGAAAGTCCTGTTAATTGAAGGAAAAGAAATAGGCGGTACTTGTGTCAATTTAGGTTGTGTTCCTAAAAAAGTCATGTGGTACGGTGCGCAAGTAGCAGAAACCCTTCATAAATATGCTCCAGCTTATGGCTTTGATCTTTCTGTTGATCGATTTGATTTTCAAACCCTAAAGGCAAATCGTCAATCTTATATTGAGCGTATTCATCAATCTTATGAACGTGGTTTTGAACAAACTGGAGTTGAAAAGTTATCGGCTTATGCAACTTTTATTGATGAGCATACTGTTGAGGCAAACGGTGATTATTATACTGCGCCACATATTTTGGTGGCAACTGGTGGACATGCTCTTTATCCTGATATTGAAGGGGCTGAATATGGGATGACCTCAGATGGCTTTTTTGCTCTAGAGGAACTTCCTAAGCGTGTAGCGGTTGTGGGAGCTGGCTATATTGCAGTAGAAGTATCTGGAGTTCTCCATAGTTTGGGGGCGGAAACACATCTTTTTGTCCGCCAAGATCGTCCACTTCGCCACTTTGATCGCTATATTGTTGAGGCTCTGGTAGAGGAGATGGAGGCTGATGGCCCTATTTTACATACCTATGCAATTCCTCAAAAAGTAGTTAAAAACCCAGATCAAACGCTTACTTTATATCTTGAAAATGGTGAAACTTTTACTGTCGATGCTTTGATTTGGGCTATCGGAAGACGTCCTAATACTGCAGGATTCGGTTTAGAAAAAACAGGGGTCGCCTTAACAGATAAAGGCTATATTGCCGTGGATGAATTTGAAAATACATCGGTAGAAGGGATATACGCTCTTGGAGATGTGACAGGTAAATTAGAGTTAACACCAGTTGCCGTTGCAGCAGGACGTCGGTTGTCAGAGCGTCTATTTAACCATAAACCTGACGAAAAACTAGATTATACCAATGTGGCCACAGTTGTCTTTAGTCATCCTGCAATTGGAAGTGTAGGATTGACAGAAGAAGCTGCTATTGAAAAATATGGAAAAGAAAGTATAAAAGTTTACACCTCAACGTTTACTTCTATGTACACAGCTGTCAGCGCTCACCGTCAAGTCTGTCGTATGAAATTAGTTGTACAAGGAAAAGATGAAAAGGTTATTGGACTTCATGGTATTGGATATGGAGTTGATGAGATGATTCAAGGCTTTGCAGTGGCTATTAAAATGGGAGCAACAAAAGCAGATTTTGACAATACTGTAGCAATTCATCCAACAGGGGCAGAGGAGTTTGTCACAATGAGATGATGTTGATAATAGAAAAAGAGACTGATCAAGTCTCTTTTATAGTGTTAAGGGATAAATTTTTGTCGAATTTCTGAAATAAAATAAAGTGATCCTGTTACAACAAATAAGGTTTCTTGCTCTTCTTCATGATACCAGTCCTCAAAATGCTTTACTTTATTAAAGTAATCGGGATACTGATTCAGTGGTTGTGCTTCAAAAAAATCAAAGCTAGTGACACTAAGCGGGTAGTCACTAAGCGCATTTAATAAAGGAGAGAGAGATTTACGGCCTAGTCCTGCAAATAGAATTTTAACTTTTCTAGAAGGGTAGTGATCTTGTAAAAGTGTTAGTAATTGCTTGATACCATCACTATTGTGTGCACCATCAAGTAACAAATTTGGACGAAGAAGCTCACTTCGTCCAGGCCATTTTGTGTTGTTTAGCCCTTGTTTTATTGTTTTTAAAGAAATTTTTGGAAAGTTTTCTGATAAGATAAGACTACACATCGCAGCTAGGCTGGCATTAATTTTTTGGTGTTGCCCTAAGAGTTGAAGGTGGATAGGGCTAATGACAATATCGTGATAAGTGAAAGTATCCTTGCTCAGTTTAAAATCTTGTCCAGCTTCAAAAGTTAAGCTATCATGATTGTAGGCAGTGTTGTAAAAGAGTTGGCGAACATCATTGGAAACAGGTCCAAAAAGTAAAGGAACATGATCTTTGAGCACCCCGATTTTATGTTTCGCAATTGATAAGTGGCTCCTACCTAACTTATCTTCGTGATCAAGACTGATAGAAGTGCAAATAACTGCTAGTGGCATAAAAACATTGGTCGCATCATAAAGACCCCCAATCCCAGCTTCAATAAAAGCAATATCCACATTTTTTTGAGCAAAGTATTGAAACATTAAGATGGTGACCAACTCAAATTCTGTGATGTCTCCAAATGTTGTCTCTTTTAGATTTTCAAGCATGGGGAGAATAGAGTTTAACAGAACTGTTAAATCTGCATCAGGGATTTCTTCTCCACAGATGGCAATTCGCTCATTAAAGCGAGTAATATAAGGAGAAGTGAAGGTTCCCACTTGATAACCAGCCTCTGTAAAAATATGTTGAAGGTAGCTGGTTGTGGAGCCTTTTCCGTTTGTCCCAACAATATGGACAGCTGGAAATTGATGTTGTGGGTTACCTAGCTGCTCTAGACACCATCTAACACGATCAAGATTGGTGCCTCTTCCTTTGGCGCGTTTACTGTGAATGAAATTCAAGGTTTCTTGATAGTTCATGGATTTCCTTTATATAAAAAGGGGAGTGATGGAAACTAAAATGTTAACATTTTAGCATCTCCACTGCCCACATAAAATCTTAAGAATAAAAGAGATGGTTTAAGGTGTTGTGACACTGTCAGCAGCAGAAGGAGTTTCACTGGTTGCAGTGGCTGCTTCAGTTGCTGTAGTGGTTTCGTTACTGATGGCCTCACTTGAAGAGGCGAGTGTACTGTCTTCGATAGTATCGGTTGAACTGCTCTCAACAGTTGTTGTTACTTGATTACTTGCGTCAGTACCTGTTTCAGTACTAGAGCTAATGTAGCTCCCTGCAGTATTATTATTTGTTGTATCAACTTGTTTGACGATGGAGCTACTAGATGAGGTGTTATCTTTTTCTTTATTACTATTCATATAGTTATTGATAGTAAGGGACGCTGTGATAATCCCCAAAGTTCCCCCTATGATAGCAATGGTTTTTTGAAGGGCGGAAATCCCTGTCGAGAGATGCTCAGTAGCACGTTTACCTTGTTTTTTAGTTTGCTTTTGATTTCTTGAGTATTCGTTTGACATGCTATCCTCCTTGTTTTTTATTATTATACATTTTTTTGAGAAAAATTCCATATCTAAAGGTAAATTTCTCTTGACTTATTCTGGTGATAAATATGCTATAATGAAAGAGATTGAAAAAAGAGAGAGAATGACGTAATATGATTTTTTTTGATAACGCTGCAACAACTCGTCCTTATACAGAAGTATTGAGAACTTATCAAGAGGTTGCAGAAAAAATTTTTGGAAACCCATCGAGTTTACATCGTTTAGGGAGTCAATCCACACGTATCTTAGAAGCTTCACGAAAACAAATTGCAGATTTAATCAAGGTCTCTTCTGATGAAATTTTCTTCACTTCTGGAGGGACAGAGGCAGATAATTGGGCTATTAAAGGCATTGCCTTTGAAAAACGTCAATATGGAAAACATATCCTAGTATCAGCAATTGAGCATCCAGCGGTTAAAGCGTCTGCTAAATGGCTAACCAAACAAGGGTTTGAAGTTGATGAAATTCCTGTAACGAAAGAAGGATTTGTGGATGTTGAAGCTTTCAAACAACTGTTAAGACAAGATACGATTTTAGTTTCAGTTATGGCAGTCAACAATGAAATTGGCAGTATTCAACCTATAGAAGCTATTGCGACAGTTTTAAAAGATAAGCCGACAGTTTCTTTTCATGTCGATGCTGTTCAAGCTATTGGAAAAATAAAAGTAGAAGATTTTTTATTGGACAGGGTTGATTTTGCAAGCTTTTCAAGTCATAAATTCCACGGTGTACGTGGAGTGGGTTTTCTTTATAAAAAAGCTGGTAAGAAAATTTCTCCTTTGTTATCTGGGGGAGGTCAAGAGTCTGATTTGCGCTCGACAACTGAAAACCTTGCAGGGATTGCGGCAACAGCCAAGGCGTTGCGTTTAACTTTAGATAAAGCAGAAGTGGCTCATCACAAGATGGCTAAGATGAAGCAGGTTATTTTATCAGAGTTAGAACAACGGGATGATATCTTAATTTTTTCAGGCACAGAAAGGTTTACCCCAAATATTATAACCTTTGGAATTAAGGGAGTCCGTGGCGAAGTTGTGGTACATGCCTTTGAAGAGCACGATATTTTTATTTCAACGACTAGTGCCTGTTCTTCAAAAGCAGGAAGTCCAGCTGGTACTTTGATTGCTATGGGAATTCCAGTGAAAGATGCTCAAACTGCTGTTCGTATTAGTTTAGATGATGATAATGATATGGGGCAAGTAGAGCAATTTCTAACAATTTTTAAACAAATTTACGATAAAACCAAAAAGGTAAGGAGATAAGATGCAATATTCAGAAATTATGGTACGCTACGGTGAATTATCGACAAAAGGTAAGAATCGGATGCGTTTCATTAATAAACTAAAACGTAATATTCAAGACGTACTTTCTATTTATCCATCTGTTAAGGTGACGGCAGATCGCGATCGTTGTCATGTCTTTCTAAATGGACAAGATTATGCTCCTGTGGCGGAAAGTCTAAAGCAAATATTTGGTATCCAAGCCTTTTCACCTTCTTATAAGGTTGAAAAAGATGTTTCGGTGTTAAAAGACTCTGTCCAAAAGATTATGACTTCCATTTATCAAGAGGGGATGACCTTTAAAATTACGGCTAAGCGTAGTGATCACAATTTTGAGTTAGATAGTCGTGATTTAAATTTAACGTTGGGAGATGCAGTTTTTGATGCAATTCCACATGTTAAAGTACAAATGAAAAATCCTGACATTAACCTTAAGGTTGAGATTCGTGATGAGGCTGCATATCTTTCTTATGAAAATATAAAAGGTGCAGGAGGACTACCAGTAGGAACTTCTGGCAAAGGGATGTTGATGTTGTCAGGTGGGATTGATTCACCTGTTGCTGGTTATCTCGCTTTAAAACGCGGTGTAGATATTGAGGCTGTCCATTTTGCAAGTCCTCCTTATACCAGTCCAGGTGCTTTAAAAAAAGCGCATGACTTGACACGTAAGTTGACTAAGTTTGGTGGTAATATTCAATTTATTGAGGTTCCTTTTACTGAAATTCAAGAAGAAATTAAAGATAAGGCTCCTGAAGCTTATTTGATGACTTTGACGCGTCGTTTTATGATGCGCATCACTGATGCTATTCGCGAAGAACGCGGAGGATTGGTGATTGTTAATGGTGAAAGTCTTGGGCAAGTCGCTAGCCAGACGCTTGAGTCTATGCAAGCCATCAATGCAGTGACCACAACACCTGTCATTCGTCCAGTGATTACGATGGATAAGTTAGAAATCATTGATTTAGCTCAAAAAATTGATACGTTTGATATTTCGATTCAACCTTTTGAAGATTGTTGTACAATTTTTGCACCAGATCGTCCTAAAACCAATCCTAAAATTAAAAATGCAGAGCAATATGAAGCTCGTATGGATGTAGAAGGCTTGGTGGCGCGTGCGGTTTCAGGCATTATTGTGACAGAAATTACTCCTCAAGCGGAGCAGGACGAGGTTTCTGATTTAATCGAAGACTTACTTTAATAGAATAGAAAGATTGGATGGACGTCCAATCTTTTTTGATATTTAGACTAGGTTAACGGTTTGATGAAAAAGTGTTATAATGAAAAAGAACAGGAGGTTTTTAGGATGGTTTATAAAAAAACAATTTTAGCCAGCTTGATGGCTTTAGTAGCGATATTTGGCATAGCATTAGTGATGGATTTAACAGGTTCTAGCCAAGTCAAGAATCTTAATACAGATCAGTCTCAGGAACCGCTGAGGACAGCTCGAGTGGTAGCAAACGGTGATATTCTTTATCATGATATTCTTTACACCAGTGCTAGACAGGCAGATGGGACGTATGATTTTAAACCTTATTTTGAATACGTCAAAGAATGGATTTCTGGAGCGGATTTAGCAATAGGTGATTTTGAAGGAACGATTAGTGCAGATTACCCTCTATCAGGATATCCTCTATTTAATGCGCCATCAGAAGCAGCAGATACGATGAAAGATACAGGATATGATGTGGTCGATTTAGCACATAACCATATTTTAGATTCAGGATTATCGGGAGCCCTAAATACTGCACAAGTCTTTAATGATCTTGGAATGGACACGATTGGAGTGTATCAGAAAGATCGTGCGACAGAAAATATCTTAATCAAGGAAGTTAATGGCATAAAAATAGCAATCTTAGGTTATGCTTATGGCTACAATGGCATGGAAGCTAACCTAACAGAAAAGGAATATCAGCAACATATGTCTGATTTGGATGAGTCTAAGATAGAGGCAGAGCTTAAAAAAGCAGAGCAAGAAGCAGATGTTACCATTGTGATGCCTCAGATGGGAGTGGAGTATGCATTGGAGCCTACCCAAGAACAAGTGACCTTATATCATAAAATGATTGACTGGGGAGCAGATGTTATTTTTGGTGGCCATCCTCATGTTATCGAACCTGCAGAGGTGGTAAAAAAAGACGGAGATAAAAAATTTATTATTTATTCTATGGGAAATTTCCTCTCTAATCAAACTTTTGAAATGCTGGGGAACAAATGGACAGAACGTGGTTTATTGATGGATGTTACCTTTGAAAAATCAGGAGGAAAAACAAGTATTAAAACTGTCCAAGCACACCCTACCCTTGTTCATGCAACTGGAAAAGGAGTAGTTGGTCAGGAAGGGTATGAATACTATGATTATCGTGTCATGATTCTAGAAGACTTTATTGAAGGTGGGAAATACCGTGATACACTGGATGAGGCAATGAAAGCAAAGGTAGATCAAGCTTATCAAGAAACTAATGATCTTGTTCAGTTGAAATGGTAATACATTTTCAATTTTTTCATTAAGACCATTATAAAATAAGGCAAGGCGTTTTCTAAATTACCTGTTAGAGAACGTCATGCCTTGTTTTTATTTTCTTTTTCATAGTATAATAAGAGATAAGAAAAAATGAGGAGAGCTCTATGTTTGCGCAACTGGATACTAAAACAGTCTATACCTTTATGGATAGCTTAATTACTATTCCTTCTTATCTCAAAAAGGCAAAAGAGTTAGGATATAGCCATATCGGAATTATGGACAAGGATAATCTTTATAGCGCTTATCATTTTATTAAGGCTGCTCAAAAAGAAGGGATGAAACCCATTTTGGGAGTTGAGATGGATTTGATTTATCAAGACCGCTCAATCACTTTTCAGTTTATTGCCTTAAATACTAAGGGCTATCAAAATCTGTTGAAATTATCTACAGAAAAAATGACTGGACAAAAAATATGGGAATCCTTGACAGAATTTTTAGGAGATTTAGCGATTGTCATACCTTATTTTTCTGGAATAGAAGAGATAAGGCTGCCAAAAGATTGTTACATTGGCTTACGATCAGATAGCCCCAAATTAGCATACGACCGTCCGACTATCCCTATTCACACTGTTCGGTATTATAGTAATGATGACCGTGAAAGCTTGCAAGTATTAAGAGCGATTCGTGATAATGTTCAATTAAAAGATATTGGATCAGTTCCGAAAGACCAAGTTTTATATGCCTCAGCCACAATGGAGGAGATATTTAGAGCGCGATTTCCTGAGAGTTTATTACAATTAGAACAGCTCGTTTCTACAATCGAGTATGAGTTTGATACCAATTTAAAATTGCCTCGCTTTAATCGTGAAAAAGAGGCTGTGATAGAACTAAGAGAACGTTCAGAAGAAGGATTAAAAACTAAGGGGCTTTGGAATTCAGTTTATCAAACTCGCCTCAATCAAGAGTTGGATGTGATTCATCAAATGGGATTTGATGATTATTTTCTTATTGTTTGGGACTTATTACGCTTTGGTCGTAGTCGTGGCTATTATATGGGGATGGGGCGAGGATCAGCAGCAGGAAGTTTGGTGTCCTATGCTTTAGATATTACGGGGATTGATCCTGTAAAAAATCATCTTCTATTTGAACGGTTTTTAAATGTTGAGCGCTACAGCATGCCTGATATTGATATTGATTTGCCTGATATTTATCGTAGTGAGTTTTTACACTATGTCAGAGACCGTTACGGAAGTCATCATACGGCTCAAATTGTCACCTTCTCTACTTTTGGAGCAAAGCAGGTTATCCGTGATGTCTTTAAGCGATTTGGAGCTACTGAATATGAGTTGACACAGTTGACTAAAAAAATTAGTTTTAAAGATACGTTAGCCTCTGCCTATGAAAAGAATATATCGTTTCGTCAGCTCATTCATAGCAAAACAGAGTATCAACGAGCATTTGAAATTGCCAAAAAAATAGAAGGTCAACCAAGACAGTCTTCTATTCATGCTGCAGGTATTGTGATGAGCGATGATAATCTCACCAACCATATTCCTCTTAAAGGTGGAGAAGAAATGTTCATTACGCAATACGATGCCAATGCTGTTGAAAGTAATGGTCTATTAAAAATGGATTTTCTTGGACTGCGTAATTTGACTTTTCTTCAAAAAATGCAAGAGGCTCTAGTTGAAGAGACAGGTAGAGATTTTTCAATCAGAGATATACCGTTAGAAGATGCGGCTACTTTACGTTTGTTTGCCTCTGGACAAACCAAGGGAATTTTCCAGTTTGAACAGGCTGGTGCTATTCATCTTTTAAAGAGGATTCAACCTTCAAAGTTTGAGGAAGTTGTAGCAACCACCAGTCTTAATCGTCCAGGGGCTAGTGATTACACTGACAATTTTGTCAATCGTAAATATGGAAAAGAGAAAGTTGATTTGATTGATCCTTTGGTCGCACCTATTTTAGCGTCAACTTACGGTATTATGCTTTATCAAGAGCAGGTCATGCAAATTGCTCAGGTGTATGCTGGATTTACGTTAGGGAAAGCAGATCTTTTAAGACGCGCCATGTCTAAAAAAAATATCAAAGATATGGAAGACATGAAACAAGAGTTTATCTCTGGAGCAAAAGCGCTAGGTCGAGATTTGGGAGTAGCTGAGCATCTTTTCTCTATGATGGCAAAATTTGCGGGTTATGGCTTCAATAGGAGTCATGCCTATGCCTATTCTGCCTTAGCTTTTCAATTAGCATATTTTAAGACGCACTATCCCCATATTTTTTATGCTGTGATGCTAAATTACTCCAGCTCAGAATATTTAAATGATGCCTTAGAGAGAGGATTTAGCTTATCTTCGATAAGCATCAACACCATTCCTTTTCACGATAAGATTCAGAAAGAAAAGATCACACTAGGCCTTCGTCACCTAAAAGCAGTTCCCAAAGAAATGTCCTATTGGATAATTGAGAACAGGCCATTTAAGAGTATTGAAGATTTTCTGATGCGCTTACCAGAAAACTATCAGAAGTTAGAAATACTAGAAACGATGGTAAAAGTTGGACTGTTTGATGACTTTGAAAAAAATCGTAAGAAAATTTTGCTAAACCTCGATCATCTTTTGATTTTTGTCAACGAATTGGGCAGTCTTTTTGCGGATTCATCTTACCATTGGCTTGAGAGTGAGGATTTTAATAGTGTTGAGAAATACCAATTTGAGCAAGAAATTTTAGGTATCGGTCTTAGCCCCCATCCTTTACAAGAAGCGATGAGAACCAGCGTTCATCCATTTTCTCGCATTGTTGATTTATCTAGTGGTCAACAAGCAACAATTCTTGTCCAGCTAGAGAGGATAAAATTAATCCGAACAAAAACTAAAGGACAACAAATGGCATTTTTAACAGTAAGTGATACGCAGAAAAAACTGGATGTCACGGTTTTTCCAGAACAATATCACCATCTGAAAGAGCAACTTAATGAAGGAAACTTATATTATATGATCGGGCGCATTCAAGAAAGAGATGGGCGCTTGCAGATGGTACTCAATCAGCTTGAGTTAGTTGTCATGGAAAAGTTCTGGATTCAGATGGTCAATCATGACAAAGATCAAGAGGTGGCAGCTATTTTAGCACGTTATCCAGGAAATATCCCAGTATTGATTCATTACAGTGATCGTAAGGAGACCATTCGTAGTCAGCACTTTCTGGTTCAAAAAAGTGAAAATTTAGAAAAAGAATTAAGCACAATCGTTATGAAAACGGTTTTTCGTTAAAAAAGATAAGAAATTGTAAGCAATTTTAGAGTAGATATGCTATAATAAAAACGTTAAAAATAAAAAAGGAGTATCAAGCAAAATGAAACGTATTGCTGTTTTGACTAGTGGCGGTGACGCTCCTGGTATGAACGCTGCTGTTCGTGCAGTTGTTCGTAAAGCAATGTCAGAAGGTATGGAAGTTTACGGCATCAACTACGGCTATGCTGGTATGGTTGCTGGAGACATTTTTCCACTTGATTCACGTGCAGTTGGTGATAAAATTTCACGTGGTGGAACCTTCCTTTATTCAGCGCGCTATCCAGAGTTTGCAAAACTTGAAGGACAACTCGCTGGTATTGAACAATTAAAAAAACACGGTATTGAAGGCGTAGTTGTTATCGGTGGTGATGGTTCTTACCACGGAGCTATGCGTTTGACAGAGCACGGTTTTCCTGCAGTTGGTGTACCTGGTACAATTGATAACGATATTGTGGGTACTGACTACACAATTGGATTTGATACAGCTGTGAATACAGCTACAGAAGCGATTGACAAGCTTCGCGATACCTCATCAAGTCATAAACGTACTTTTGTGGTTGAGGTAATGGGACGTAATGCTGGGGATATCGCTCTTTGGTCAGGTATTGCATCTGGTGCAGACCAAATCATTGTCCCAGAAGAAGAATTTGATATCAATGCTGTCGTTTCAACTATTAACAAAGGTTATGAACTTGGAAAAAATCATCACATTATTGTTCTTGCAGAAGGTGTGATGAGTGGTGATGCTTTTGCGGCTAAGCTAAAAGAAGCAGGTGATACTAGCGACCTTCGTGTCACAAACCTTGGACATATCCTTCGTGGTGGTTCTCCAAGTGCGCGTGATCGTGTGTTGGCATCATGGATGGGAGCACATGCTGTTGATTTACTTAAAGCAGGTCGTGGTGGTCTGGCTGTCGGTATTCATAACGAAGAGTTGGTAGAAAGCCCAATTCTTGGTACGGCAGAAGAAAATGCATTGTTTAGCTTGGGTGAAGGTGGTAAGATTATTGTTAATAATCCGCATAAAGCACGTCTTGACTTTGCTGACTTGAACCGCAAATTAGCTCATTAAGAACATTATCTTATTTCGTTTACATTTGTTATTACTATGTCGTTTAGCGACAAACTATAAAAGGGAGTTTTATTTATTATGAATAAACGCGTAAAAATCGTTGCAACACTTGGTCCTGCGGTAGAAATCCGTGGTGGTAAAAAATTCGGCGAAGATGGATACTGGGGTGAAAAACTTGATGTTGAAGCTTCAGCACAAAAAATTGCTGAATTAATTAAAGAAGGAGCTAACGTTTTCCGTTTCAACTTCTCACATGGTGACCATGCAGAGCAAGGTGAGCGTATGGCTACTGTACGTCGTGCAGAAGAAATTGCAGGACAAAAAGTTGGTTTCCTTCTAGATACTAAAGGACCAGAAATTCGTACAGAATTGTTTGCAGACGATGCAAAAGAATATTCATACAAAACTGGTGACAAACTACGTGTTGCTACAAAACAAGGTATCAAGTCAACTAAAGAAGTTATCGCATTGAACGTAGCTGGTGGCCTTGACATTTTTGATGATGTTGAAGTTGGTCGTCAAGTTCTTGTTGATGATGGTAAACTTGGTCTTTCTGTTGTAGCTAAAGATGAAGCAACTCGTGAATTTGAAGTTGTTGTGGAAAATGATGGTGTAATCGCTAAGCAAAAAGGTGTGAACATCCCTAACACTAAAATTCCTTTCCCAGCTCTTGCAGAACGCGATAACGCAGATATCCGTTTCGGTCTTGAGCAAGGTCTTAACTTTATTGCTATTTCATTTGTTCGTACTGCTAAAGATGTTGAAGAAGTTCGTAACATTCTTAAAGAAACTGGTAATGAACACGTTCAATTGTTCTCAAAAATTGAAAACCAACAAGGTATTGACAATATTGATGAAATCATCGAAGCTTCAGATGGTATCATGATTGCTCGTGGTGACATGGGTATTGAAGTTCCATTTGAAATGGTTCCAGTTTATCAAAAAATGATCATCACAAAAGTTAACGCAGCTGGTAAAGCTGTTATTACAGCAACTAACATGCTTGAAACTATGACTGATAAGCCACGTGCAACTCGTTCAGAGGTATCAGACGTATTTAACGCTGTTATCGATGGTACTGATGCAACTATGCTTTCAGGTGAATCAGCAAATGGTAAATACCCAGTTGAGTCAGTTCGTACAATGGCTACAATTGACAAAAATGCTCAAACTCTTCTTAAAGAGTATGGTCGTTTGAACTCAGCTAACTTTGAGCGTACTAATAAAACAGAAGTAGTGGCTTCTGCTGTTAAAGATGCAACTAATTCTATGGAAATTAAATTGGTAGTTGCTCTTACTGAATCTGGTTCAACAGCTCGTGCTATTTCAAAATACCGTCCAGATGCAGATATCTTGGCTATTACATTTGATGAAAAAATACAAAAATCATTGATGATTAACTGGGGTGTTATTCCAGTTGTTACGGACAAACCATCATCAACTGATGATATGTTTGATGTAGCAGAAAAAGTTGCTCTTGAAAGCGGTCTTGTTGAATCAGGTGATAACATTGTTATCGTAGCTGGTGTACCAGTTGGTACTGGTGGTACAAATACAATGCGTATCCGCACTGTAAAATAATAAGATTTTTAAAAGCCTATTGTATCAAGGTTTCATCCTTGTGCAGTTGGCTTTTATTTTTGTTTTGAGGCATTTTGGCTCTTTGTCAACTGTAGTGGGTGACTTATAACCAAGTACGAGAGTGAATCAAGTGGTCGTGTTTCTTTTTTATCTTCAAATCAAAAATTACTCTTGGTGTAAAGTGGTTAGAGTGTCTATGTCTGTTACTTAAATCATTTTGATAAGATATTGACAAGGCAAGGATAAGCCAATGCGCATGCGAGGAACAGATATTGCAAAGGGGGATAGGAAAATTTTCATACCTGTACTTTAATTTGCTTGCTTTTTTTATATCAGAAAACATGATATAATGGTAAGCATAAAGTTAGGAGAAGTTATGGTAAAACGAGATTTGATTACAAATACGATAATTGGTGTTCTTATTGTTGGAATAGTGATTTTATTGAGGGTTTTTGTGTTTTCTACTTATCAAGTAAAGTCATCAGATGAAAATTCTTATTTTAAAGAAAATGAGATTTTACTTGTTCATGCTAAACAGGAGCCTAAATATAAGGATTTTATCGTTTATGAAGTAAACCATCAGACTTATATTGGACGTGTTATTGCTAGTGAGGGGGAAAGTGTCACCTATATGGATGATATTTTTTACTTAAATAATTCTGTTGAGAGTCAGGCTTATATTGAGAAGTTAAAATCGGCATTTCTTTCAGATGCTTCAAATGAATCTCCCTATACTCAAGACTTTACCTTGGCTACCATTTCTAATCAACATGATTTGAGTGAGATTCCTAAAGGAAAATATCTGGTTTTAAATGATAATCGACGTAATTTAAAAGATAGCCGTCAATTTGGCTTGATTGATAAGAGTCAAATTAAAGGTGTTGTGACGTTTAAGTTATTCCCCTTAAGTCAATTTGGTTTTCTAGATGTAGAGTAGTTGTAGCTACTCTTTTTTTAATGCTAAATTGACTATACCAATTTTTATTGTTGACAAGTTTGTTTTATTGTTATATACTGACTTAAGTAGTTCGGGATAGTCTTTTTGACTATACCAATTTTAAATATGAATAGAGAGGCTAGTAACGATACTAGGTAAAATTTTATGTGTGGAATAGTTGGTGTTGTTGGAAATACCAATGCAACAGATATCTTAATTCAAGGATTAGAAAAGTTAGAATATCGAGGATATGATTCTGCAGGTGTATTTGTGGTATCTCAAGAAGAAAAAGGGAAATTGGTCAAATCTGTTGGTCGCATTGCAGAATTAAAAGCAAAATTGACAGATGGAGATCAAGGTACCGCAGGTATTGGTCATACGCGTTGGGCAACGCACGGGAAGCCAACGGAAGATAATGCGCATCCACATCAATCTGAGACAGGTCGTCTAGTGCTTGTTCATAATGGTGTGATAGAAAATTATTCTGAGATTAAAGAGACTTATCTTTCAAATCATCACTTTAAAGGTCAGACGGATACTGAAATTGCCGTTCATTTGGTTGGTAAATTTGTGGAAGAAGAGGGGCTTTCAACTTTGGAAGCTTTTAGAAAAGCACTTCACATCATTGAAGGTTCTTATGCTTTTGCATTAATTGATACTGAGGACTCAGAAACCATATATGTAGCTAAAAATAAATCACCACTTTTAATTGGCTTGGGTGACGGTTATAATATGGTTTGTTCAGATGCTATGGCCATGATTCGTGAAACAAGTGAATTTATGGAAATTCATGACAAGGAACTGGTTGTGGTGACCAAGGATCAGGTGTCTATCCAGACTTATGCTGGTGATAGTGTAGAGCGCACGTCATATACTGCAGAGTTAGACTTATCAGATATAGGTAAAGGGACCTACCCTTATTACATGTTAAAAGAAATTGACGAGCAGCCTACAGTAATGCGTAAATTAATTAGTGCTTATACTAATGAAGCTGGTCAAGTTACTATTGATAAAGATATTATTAAGGCTGTGCAAGATGCTGACCGTATCTATATTCTAGCTGCGGGAACTTCGTATCATGCTGGTTTTGCCTCTAAAGATTTTCTTGAAAAACTAACTGATACCCCTGTTGAATTAGGAATTGCTTCAGAATGGGGGTATAACATGCCTTTATTGAGTCAGAAGCCTTTATTTATTATGATTAGTCAGTCTGGAGAAACTGCAGATAGTCGTCAAGTACTGGTTAAAGCAAATGAGATGGGTATTCCAAGTTTAACGGTTACTAATGTTCCAGGTTCAACACTTTCTCGTGAGGCAACACACACGATGTTATTGCATGCAGGTCCAGAAATTGCAGTAGCTTCAACTAAAGCCTATACAGCACAAATTGCAACATTAGCCATTTTAGCAAAAGCAGTTGGAGATGCCAATGGAAATCCTTTGGCTGAGACGTTTGATTTAGTTCATGAGCTATCTTTAGTTGCACAATCTATTGAATCAAGTCTTTCTGAAAAAGAATTGATTGAGAAAAAAGTATCTAGTCTCCTTTCAACCTCTCGTAATGCATTTTACATTGGACGTGGTAGTGATTATTACGTTTCTATGGAAGCGAGCTTGAAATTAAAAGAGATATCCTATATTCAATGTGAAGGCTTTGCGGCAGGAGAATTGAAGCATGGAACAATCTCATTGATTGAAGATGGTGTTCCAGTTTTAGCTTTGATTTCAAATCATCCACATTTAGCAGCTCATACACGAGGAAATATCCAAGAAGTTGTTGCACGTGGAGCAAATGTTTTAACCATTGTAGATGAAAATATGGCTAAAGAAGGAGATGACATTACTGTAAGAAGTGTTCATCCATTCTTATCAGCTATTGCAATGGTAGTCCCAACGCAATTAATTGCTTATTATGCAACCCTTCAAAGAGGTCTTGATGTTGACAAACCACGTAACCTTGCCAAATCCGTTACAGTAGAGTAAAATAGTATAGAAAAAAATCAAAGGAGCTTGTATGTCTTTACCAAATTGTCCAAAATGTAACTCAGAGTATGTTTATGAAGATGGAACTTTATTAGTTTGTCCAGAATGTGCTTATGAATGGTCACCAAGTGAAGTATCAGAAGAAGAGGAAGGCTTAGTCGTTCTAGATAGCAATGGAACCCGTTTGTCTGACGGTGACACTGTTACAGTTATTA
Organism: Streptococcus sp. SGI.013; assembly: GCF_050315295.1. NCBI lineage: Bacteria > Bacillati > Bacillota > Bacilli > Lactobacillales > Streptococcaceae > Streptococcus > Streptococcus sp. SGI.013. Next base: position 3,820 of record NZ_JBNPOS010000024.1, on the reverse strand, counting down.
AAGACCTTAAAGTCAAAGGTGCCCCTAAAGATATAAAACAGGGAACACGTGTTAAGAATATTCGCTTAGTAGAGGGTGACCATAACATTGATTGTAAAGTTGATGGTTTTGGTGCAATGAAATTAAAATCAGAGTTTGTAAAAAAACTATAGAAAGATTATAGCTAGGAACAATGTTCCTAGTTTTTTTATCTAATATTCATTGAGTGTTGGTACTTGAAAAATTTATAGGGTTTGAAGAAATTAATAGTAAAGCCTGAAAAAGAACTGTATAAATGTTCATGTTTTTGGTATAATAATAGTAGTTATCGTTTTTTTAGGAGTAACAATGTCTTATATATTTGAAGTTTTACCCAGTTTATTAGATGGGGCTCTTGTAACGTTACAAGTATTTTTTATCGTCATTATATTATCCATTCCATTAGGGGCAGCCTTGGCCTTTTTGATGCAGATAAAATTTAAGCCTCTACAATGGCTATTAACTGTCTATGTTTGGGTGATGCGAGGAACCCCTCTACTATTGCAATTAATTTTTTTCTACTATGTCCTCCCATCTGTTGGTGTGACCTTTGATCGTATGCCTGCAGCAATTTTAGCTTTTACCCTAAATTATGCAGCCTATTTTGCTGAAATTTTCCGTGGAGGAATTGAGGCTATTCCAAAAGGTCAATATGAGGCGGCAAAAGTATTGAAGTTTAATCAGCTCCAAACCATTCGCTATATTATCCTACCGCAGGTTATTAAAATTGTCCTACCAAGTGTATTTAATGAAATTATTAATCTTGTGAAAGATTCTTCCCTTGTCTATGTTTTGGGTGTTGGTGATCTTTTGTTAGCAAGTAAAACAGCAGCTAACCGTGATGCTACTCTAGCACCAATGTTTATTGCAGGTGGAATCTATCTCTTACTTATTGGAGTGTTGACAGTTGCCTCTAAACGTGTAGAGAAAAAATTTAATTATTATAAATAAGGTGATCTATGTTAGAATTAAAACAGATTTCCAAAAGCTTTGGAGATAAGAAAATTTTTGAGAACTTTAACTTGACCGTATCAGAAGGAAAAGTTTTAGCGATTGTTGGTCAATCTGGTGGAGGAAAGACCACTTTACTTCGAATGCTAGCTGGATTAGAGAGTATTGATTCAGGTGAGGTTGTTTATAAGGGAGAGTCTGTTCCGGTTGATCATTTAGAATCAAAAAATTTATTAGGATTTGTTTTTCAAGATTTTCAGTTGTTTCCACATCTAACAGTACTTGATAACTTGACCCTCTCGCCAATTAAAACGATGAATATTTCAAAGAGCGATGCTGAGAGTAAGGCTATGGATTTACTTGAGCGATTAGGTCTAGCTGATCATGCCAAAGCTTATCCACACTCTTTATCTGGTGGGCAAAAACAACGTGTTGCCTTGGCTAGAGCGATGATGATCGATCCCAAAATTATTGGTTATGATGAGCCAACGAGCGCTCTAGATCCTGAGTTAAGGCAGGAAGTGGAAAAGTTAATTTTACAAAACCGTGAGACAGGAATTACACAAATTGTGGTAACGCATGATATGCAATTTGCTGAAAATATTTCTGACGAGATTTTAAAAATTAATCCTAAATAAAATAAGTGAGGTTGTGAAGATGAAGAAGTTATTATTAGTTATGTTATCAGTGTTGACTGGCTTTGTTTTAGTTGCCTGTGGTAGTAAGTCAGATACTGCTGAGGACAAATGGTCAACTTATGAGAAAGAAAAAACCATCACGATTGGTTTTGATAATACCTTTGTTCCTATGGGATATAAGGATAAAGATGGAAAAAATGTTGGATTTGATATTGATTTAGCGACAGCTGTTTTTGAAGAATATGGTATCAAAGTAAAATGGCAGCCTATCAATTGGGATTTGAAAGAGACTGAATTAAATAATGGAAAAATTGATTTAATTTGGAATGGTTACTCTAAGACAAGTGAGCGAGAAGAGAAAGTCTTGTTTACCAATTCTTATATGAAAAATGAGCAAGTTTTAGTCACTAAGAAATCTTCAGGTATCACAACATTTGCTGGAATGAAGGATAAAGTCTTGGGAGCACAATCTGGTTCATCAGGTTATGATACTTTTACGGCGAATCCAGAAGTCTTGAAAGATATTGTAAAAGATAACGATGCTACTCAGTATGAGACATTCACACAAGCATTGATTGATTTAAAATCAGATCGTATTGATGGCTTATTGATCGATCGTGTGTATGCTAATTATTATCTTCAACAAGAAGGTGAGTTGGATCAGTACAATATTATTAAGAGTGAATTTGAGGGTGAAGATTTTGCTGTCGGAGCCCGTAAATCTGATAAAACATTAGTGGAAAATATTAATAAAGCCTTTAATAAGCTTTACCAATCAGGAAAATTCCAAGAAATTTCAAATAAATGGTTTGGTGAAGATCTGGCAACCGATAAATGGTTTGGTGAAGATGTGGCAACCGATGCTGTAAAGAACTAAAAAAATAAAGACATCAGAAGTGAAATCTGATGTCTTTATTTTTTTATGAAAAGAGAGATATTTTAGTTATTCTTGATTTGACAGACTTAAAGTAGTGATTTGATGAAAAAGAAGTTGCCAGTTTTCGTGTCGGCGCCAAAGTGAAGTGTGTTTTTCACCGTTTAACGTATAGGTGATGAGTTTTGTTTTTTGACTAACTGATACCATTGAAAATTCACTAAAATCATTAGTTTGAGGTGTAAAAATTGTATCCAGTTGAGTTAGCTGATAAGACTTTCCGTCATTAGCAATCCAAATGATATCTTTAGAAAGGAGTTCGGTATAATCTGGAATTTGAGAGAGGATAATTTTTTCATACTTATAAAGTTTATTGTAAATATTTTCAAAGATTTCATCTTCGGGAATACTTGATGGTTCGACATGGATATCAATATCGTAAATATTAAATTTTTCTCGGAGTAAGTTTTCAACTTCTTCTGTAATTTCATGACTTTCATAAACTGAAAGATCAGGATTCATCTCTAAGACAAGATCGAGGTAAACATTGCTTCCATAAGTTCTTCCTCGCTGTGATTTAACACGAGAAATTTTTGGAATTTGGAGAATGGCTAATTCATATTCTTTTAGATGACTGTCATCAAATCCATCTGATAAACTAAAAGCAGAAGCTATAAAAATATCATAGGCAGTTTTTAGAATAAAAAAGGTGATGATAATAGCTACAATCTTATCAATAATAGGAAAATTAAGTGAACTTGCAATAATAGCAATAGAAGTTCCGATAGAAGTAACAGCATCAGATAGGTTGTCTTTAGCGGCAGCTAATAGCGCACCCGATTTTGCTTTATTAGCTAATTGTTTATTGTAAAGGTAAATCAGATACATAATGACAGCTGATATGATACCGACAATAGCCCCTATTGGGTCAATCTCGGTTTTGCTATTATTAACAATCATCTGGATAGTTTGAAGCAATACCTGAAATCCAACGACGAACATGATAAATGAAGTCAGGAGACTAGAGAGATCTTCGATTTTCCAATGACCAAAGCGATGATCTAAGTCTGCTGGACGTCTAGCTAATCTGAGGCCTATCAATATCGCAATGTTTCCAATGATGTCAGAGACGTTATTGAATCCATCTGCAACCAGTGATGAGGAATGTAAAAAATAGCCGACAGTAAGCTTAGCTATAGATAGCATAACATAAGCAGTGATACTAATAATGGCACCGCGTTCTGCAAGTTTTAGATTGTCTGTTGGGTTATGACTCATGATAACTCCTTTTAATGTTATGGCAATACTTTATTATATCATTTTATAAATGGTATTTTAA
>NZ_JBNPOS010000023.1:0-28721 GCF_050315295.1 Streptococcus sp. SGI.013 | reverse complement strand
ATAGGTTTTGACATAATATCTCCTCAAAACTTATCATAAAAAGAAATCGCTAGAGTTTTCTCTAGCGATTTTTTGTTATAGGGAAACTTTATTAGGCTAAGCTATGATATAATGTTATCAATACTAAGAGGAGAGAGATAATGGGAAAGCGAATATTAGTCGTAGATGATGAAGAAAGCATTTTAATGCTGGTGAATTATCATCTTAATAAAGAAGGGTATCAGGTAGATACTGCAGAAGATGGAAAAACTGCACTACAGTTAGCTTTATCGGTAGATTATGACTTTATTGTTCTAGATTTAATGTTGCCTGGTCTTGATGGAATGGAGATTTGTCGGAAAATTCGTCAGACAGATACTGTGACACCTATTTTAATTTTATCTGCTAAAGGGGAAGAAATGGATAAAATTACAGCTCTTGATTTAGGGGCTGATGATTATATGATTAAACCTTTTAGTCCACGAGAGTTAGTTGCAAGAATCAAGGCAGTTCTACGTCGATCTAGTAAAGTTGAGGAGTCATTAGAAGAAAAAGAAGAGGTCTTAAAAGAGGGTGATCTGACGCTTTATATTGATCGTCATGAGGTTTATCGATTACATCAAGCCATCAAGTTAACGCCTAAGGAGTACGAATTGTTGCACTATTTGATTAAAAATAAGGGGTTAACGATCAGTAGAGAACGGTTGTTGGAAAAGGTTTGGGGATTTGATGTTGGGCAAGAAACCCGACTTGTTGATGTACACATTGGAAAGCTCAGAGAAAAAGTTGAAGAAAATGTCAAAGAACCACGTTATATTCAGACTATAAGAGGATATGGTTATAAATTTGTGGGTAATTTAGATGAAAAATAAGGAGCTTTTTCTAGGTATTTTCTTTTTCTTTCTTTTTATTGATCTTTATTTTTTGCTGACAAATGGCTCGTCTGTTATTGTCATGTGTATTCATCTCATTCTATTATTTTTGTGCTTGATGTTGATGATTGGGTATAGAAGAGAAAAAAGAGAATATCGGATTTTGCTATCTGTCTTAGAGGCGGCAGGTGCAGGGGAGTATCATAGAAGTTTTTTGACTTCTAGGTCTTCTGGTTTAAAAGAGTTAGGCCAAGAGGTGAATCGGTTATTAAATCAGTTAAAAATTGCTCAGCAAAATGAGGGACATGTGAGGGATAGTTTGGATGCTATTTTATCTTATATGCCTATTGGCCTAGTTTTATTTGATGCCCATCAAGACATTAAGCAAACAAGCAATAGTTTAGTCCATTTTGTACCTGAGTACAACAACTATTCGCTTAAAAATCTGAAAGATTTTCATCAACATGATATGAGAGCGTTTATCTATACTAGTTATTCTTCAAAACAAGTAATTGAAAAGGAATTTGATAATGATAGGGGCTTGGTTTTTCAGGCGACAGCTATCCCTATTTTAAATGATGATCATCAGATAAAAGAGGTCCTAGTTTTATTTTATGATGTTAGTCAGATACGTCACTTTGAGCGAATACAATCAGATTTTGTCACAAATGCCTCACATGAGTTACGAACACCAGTAACAGCTATTAGAGGTTTTGCGGAGACTTTGTTGGAAATGGATGATGAGGATGTTGTGAATCGTCGTGCCTTTCTTTCTATTATTCAAAAAGAAAGTCTTCGATTAGAACATATTATTAATGATATTTTAGTTTTAGCCCGAAGTGAGGTGGATAGAGAGCTTCTATTGAGTGAGATACCACTGCGCTCGTTGATAGATGATGTTGTTAAAGTTTTGGAAAAACAAGCGATGGCTAAGGATATTACTGTACATGTTTTAGGGGAGGAAAATCTGATATTTGAAACTGATCGGGAATTATTAATGCAAGTTTTGCTTAACCTTTTATCTAATGCCATTCGTTATAGCTTAGAAGGTGGGGAAATTTGGCTCAGCTTTGAAGCTAGTGAAAAGTCCATTATCATGAAAGTTAAAGATCAGGGAATTGGTATTGCTAAGGAAAAACAAGATCTTATTTTTGATCGTTTTTATCGTGTTAATAAGGGGCGAAGTCGTAAGAGTGGAGGTAGTGGTCTAGGTCTATCTATTGTTAAGGATTTAGTGAATCGTATGGGGGGCAATATTACGGTTGAGAGTGAATTAGATAAAGGGAGCACCTTTAGCCTTGTTTTACCATATATTAAGAAAGGTTTGTGAAAGAGAGTTAAACGCTAAAGGATATGAGTGAGATAGGGATGTGTAAGCTGGGGTTTGCCCAGCTTTTTTTGTCACCTAGTGCTTTATTTATAGACTATCTTTACATAATCTTTACAAAAATCCTAAATGATTCTTTACAAAGAGTTGCTAGAATAAAAGATGTCAATAAGAAATATCATTATCTAGGAGATGAAACAATGAAAATGAAAACAGTACTATCTATGGCAGCCCTTGGCTTGTTCAGCTTGGGTCTAGTAGCTTGTGGTGGAAATGGATCCAGTTCTTCTGGTCAAACGATTGAAGTTGTATCTCGTGAAGATGGATCTGGAACAAGAGGGGCATTTACAGAGTTAACAGGTATCTTGTCAAAAGAAAATGGTAAAGAGGTTGACAATACCTCGAAAGCTGCGGTTATTCAAAATAATACAGAGGTTGTGATTAGTACAGTGTCAGGTAATACGAATGCGGTAGGCTACATTTCTTTAGGTTCTTTAAATGATAAAGTTAAGGCTGTCAAACTAGATGGTGTAGAGGCTAGTGAAGAGAATGTTTTATCTGGAGAATATAAATTGCAACGTCCATTTAATGTTGTTTGGTCAGGCAAAGGTTCTGAAATTGTCACTGATTTTCTTTCTTATATTAACTCTAAGGAAGGACAGGCTATTGTCAAAGAAAATCATTATATTCAAGCAACAGATGCCAAAGCTAGCTATGAGGCGAAGTCAGTATCTGGCAAATTATCAATTGTAGGTTCAACTTCTGTAGCTCCTTTGATTGAAAAACTTGCGGAATCTTATTGTAAGCTGAATCCAGATGTTACGATTGATATGACAGCTAATGGGTCATCTGCTGGTATAACTGCTGCTAAAGAAGGAACAGCAGATATTGGAATGGTATCTCGTGAGTTAACTGATGATGAGCAGGCAGGTTTGACACACCAAGTGATTGCTTTAGATGGCATAGTGGTTATTACAAACAAAGATAATCAAGTTGACTCTCTTACAATGGATCAAATTTCTTCTATCTTCACTGGAAAAACAACGACTTGGTCTGATGTGAAGTAGGTTGGTCATTGTAGGTTAGTTAAAGAGTTGATGAGAACGACAGTGTGAGTTAGTGAAAAAGAGATGGAGGCTGGATGAAAGTCCAACCTCTATCATTTGGCTATTACTAATGCTAAATCATTGTGATGAAATGTTGATAGAATTCTTGAAAATGGTGTTGGACTTGAGTTGAGATTTAAAAAATCTTTTTGGTTTTGTGAGGTCACCTTACCCGTCTAGAGGTGATAAAGTTCAATCATCTGTTTTAGATGGAGAAGAAGAGTTGATGTTCTTTTTCCATCTCTTTAGAAAGGAGAGGAATGTGAGACGACAAAAATGGATAGAGGGTTTCTTTAAATCTTTATTTTTCTTATGTGCTATTATGGCTATTGTGTCCATTCTTTTGATATGTGTCTTTATTTTTAGAGGAGGGATTCCTTTTATTGCCAAATATGGATTAGGAAACTTTCTGTTTGGTAGTGATTGGTCCCCGTCTAATCAGCCCGCCAGTTATGGTATTTTACCAATGATGGTTGGGTCTTTGATGATTACGCTTGGAGCCATTGTATTGGGAGTGCCAGTGGGGATTTTCACCTCTGTTTTTATGGTTTACTATTGTCCTAAAAACCTTTATCCATTTTTGAAGTCTGCTGTCAACTTAATGGCAGCTGTTCCTTCGATTGTTTACGGATTTTTTGGGTTACAGTTATTGGTTCCTTGGGTTAGAACGATTGCTGGAAATGGCATGAGTGTTTTTACAGCTTCGATTCTTTTAGGAATTATGATTTTACCGACGGTTATCAGCCTATCAGAATCCGCTATTCGTACTGTGCCACAAGCCTACTATACAGGTAGTTTAGCACTTGGTGCCAGCCATGAAAGAAGTATTTTTAGTGCAGTGTTGCCAGCTGCCAAATCTGGAATTTTGTCAGCCGTTATTTTGGGGATTGGTCGTGCTATTGGTGAAACTATGGCTGTGATTTTAGTGGCAGGTAATCAGCCTCTTATCCCGGCAGATATTTTTTCAGGGACACGTACGATGATTACAAATATTGTTTTAGAGATGGCTTATGCTTCGGATGAGCATCGCGATGCTTTGATTGCGACCTCTTCAGTATTATTTGTCTTTATTCTTTTAATTAATAGTAGTTTTGCTTATGTGAAAGGAAAATCTGATAAATGAGTAAGTACTTATTAAAGACCTTAGTTTATGGCTTTAGTATTCTGACATTTTCATCTCTATTTTTGATTGTCGGTTTTATTCTGATTAAGGGGCTACCATATCTTAATGTAGACCTTTTTTCAACAACTTATACAAGTGAAAATGTATCGCTTTTTCCATCAATTTTAGTGACCCTTGCCTTAGTTTTAGGATCTTTGCTGATTGCTTTACCTATAGGGATATTTTCGGGATTTTACTTAGTGGAGTATGCTAAGAAAGAGTCTAAGGTGGTTAAAGTGATTCGATTAGCCTCAGATACTCTCTCAGGTATTCCTTCTATTGTTTTTGGCTTGTTTGGGATGTTGTTTTTTGTCATTTTTCTTAAATTACAATACTCACTTCTATCAGGGATTCTCACTTCTGCCATGATGATATTACCAGTAGTGATTCGCTCCACCGAGGAAGCTCTTATGTCTGTGAGTGACAGTGTCAGGCAGGCTAGTCTAGCACTTGGTGCTGGTAAATTGAGAACAACGTTTAGGATTGTTTTACCAGTAGCAATGCCAGGAATTTTAGCAGGTGTTATTTTGTCTATTGGACGGATTGTTGGTGAAACAGCTGCTTTGATGTACACTTTGGGAACGTCGAGCAATTTGCCAAATGGATTGTTATCATCTGGGCGTTCACTAGCGATTCATATGTATATGTTATCTAGTGAAGGATTACATGTGAACCAAGCTTACGCGACAGGAGTAGTGCTTATTCTAACCGTTATTATTATTAATGCTATTTCCACTTTACTATCTCAACAACTTATTAAGGGAGGACGTCAAAACACATGAGCAGATTCACAATTAAAAATATGAATTTATACTATGGTCAACATCATGCTTTGAAAAATATTTCTATCGATATTCCTGATAAAGGTATTATCGCCTGTATTGGACCATCTGGTTGTGGGAAATCAACTTTTTTGAAATCCCTCAATCGGATGAATGATTTAGTTGCTAATTGTCGTATTGAAGGTGACATATTACTAGATCAGGAAGATATCTATGATAAGAAGTATAATCTCAATAAACTTCGTAAAAAAGTCGGAATGGTTTTTCAGCAGCCTAATCCTTTTGCCTTATCAATTTATGATAATGTTGCCTATGGTCCCCGTACACATGGCATTCGTGATAAAAAATCATTAGATGCTATTGTTGAGAAAAGCTTGCGCCAAGCTGCGATTTGGGATGAGGTGAAAGATAATTTAAGGAAAAGTGCTTTATCTTTATCTGGTGGTCAACAGCAACGTTTATGTATTGCACGAGCTTTGGCGGTTGAACCTGATATTCTTTTAATGGATGAGCCAACAAGTGCCTTAGATCCCATTTCTACTTTAAAAATTGAAGATTTAGTCCAGGAGCTAAAAAAGGATTATACTATTGTGATGGTAACACATAATATGCAACAAGCTGCCAGAATTTCTGATAGAACGGCCTTCTTCTTATCAGGGGAGATTTGTGAGTATGGAGAAACAGAAACCATTTTTATGAACCCCAAAGATAAACGAACAGAAGCTTATATTTCAGGTCGTTTTGGATAAGGAGATAGAAATGAGAGAACAATTTGAAGCATCATTGCGAGAGTTAGAGAAAGACTTTTACAACATGTCGGATTTGGTATTAGCCAACCTTAAAGTTGCTTTGAGAGGTATTGGTAAACATTCTGATGAGGATGTTGTTGCTTTGTCAGGACGTGATGTCAAGATTAATCAATTTGAACTAGAGATTGAAACCAATTGTATTCTTCTTTTAGCATTACAAAATCCATTGGTGTCTGATTTACGCTTAGTAGTTGCTATTTTAAAAGCTTGTTCAGATTTAGAACGTATTGGAGATCATGCTTTAGCTATTGTTAAATTAAGTGCTAAACTTTCCTCTAGAGAAGGGCATCTTGAGCTGGATGAGGAAATCAATCGTATGGCACAGCTAGTTGAGCCGATGTTTGAAAAAGTTATGGCAAGTTTTAAGGAAAGAGATTTAAAGAGAGCTGAGCAACTAGCACAGAGAGATAATAAGGTAGATGATTATTTTTTGAATATTTCAAAACGTAGTTTATCTGAGATGAAGAATCAAGAAACATCTGTTAAAGCAGGTGTTGAGTACATCACTATTGCAGGTCATATAGAACGTATTGGAGATTACTTAACCAATATTTGTGAGCGTATTGTCTATTTGGAAACAGGAGAATTGGTTGAGTTAAACTAGCCTGGTCTGTTATGTAAAAAGTAAAAGAAGTGAGAGAGGGCTTTTTAGAGTAGTCCTTCTTGCTTTTTTGTCTCATGAATTGGTCCTCACCTTATCTTAGGATACTGTTGCGGAGAGTTTCCTTAAATAAAACCGCTTTAACCTTAAAGTAGCCTATCTGGCAACTAAAGCCTAAAGTTCCTGTCACATTTTTAATATAATCGCTATTGCTTTGTCATATTGCTTGAGTATGATAGACCTATCAAAACGTGAGAGGAAATAATAATAATGTTTAAAAACAAAATGAAATCAACTTTAGCTTTGGCAGCTGTATCAGGAGCAGCAATTTTTACTGGCGCTTCAGCTAGTGCGGATCAATGGGGTGCTCCTTATGGACAGGACTATGGTTATTCACAAGCTCCTGTGGCCACTTATATGCCAGAGCAAGTAGCACAAACCTACGCTGGAGATAGCAGCTATGCAACAGCAGATACAACAAGTACCACAACTAGTACAGTAGCGGCTACCACAACAAGTAGCTCATCTGATAACACTTATCCTGTTGGTCAGTGTACTTGGGGTGTTAAAGAGTTGGCTTCATGGGCTGGAAATAACTGGGGAAATGCAGCTGATTGGGCGACCAGTGCAGCTGCAGCTGGATTTACAGTAGGAACAACACCGCAGGTCGGTGCGATTGCGGTATGGAATGATGGTGGTTACGGACACGTTGCCTATGTGACAGATGTTCAAAGTGCTAATAGTATTCAAGTATTAGAATCTAACTATAATGGGAATATGAGTATCGGTAATTATCGTGGCTATTTTGACCCAACAACAGCTCAAGGAACAGTATCTTATATTTATCCAAATGCTTAACAGGCTGGATAGGTGATAAACTAAAAAGAGGGATTAAGCTTATGGCTTAATCTCTCTTTGGTTTATCTCTGAAGTTTTCTCATCAAACCTGCATTACATTAAGAAGAAGGAAAGAGAGCAGTCGGTTTTAAATTGTCCAATGGCATTGAGATTCCTAAAGAGTTTGAAGGAAAATTTAAGTTTGCCCGTCAACGCTCCAAATTAGCAGGCGAAATCCGAGGGACTTTCTTTGAGGTCAAGGGTGACTATTTGTAAGAAAAAACTAGCTTAGATTGTTCTAGGCTAGTTTTGTTGTTCTTGGTACCATTCACCCCAGTTCCGCATGGAATCAAAGATTGGCTTTAGAGAGTGGCCGAGTTCGGTTAGCGAGTATTCAACCCGCGGCGGGACTTCTGGATAGACCTTGCGGTCCACAATGCCCTTGGCTTCAAGGTCTCGCAGATTACTGGTTAGAACTTTTTGACTAATGGAACCGATAGAGCGTTGCAACTCGCCAAAGCGTTTGGTGCCGTCCATGAGGTCGCGTAGGATGAGGATGTTCCACTTGTTACCAATCAAAAGCAAGGTCGTTTCGACTGGGTGGCTGGGCGGCAAGTGGTATCTGGAGGACTTTGATCCCATTGAGCAGTTGCGAAAGAATGTCTATCTGACTACTTTTGCGTCTGGCAATGTCAATCAGGACAAGTTGCAGTAGATGTTTGATTATATCACGACCTATCAGGTACCGGTTGGGCCTGAGAAGGTCTTTAGCTTGGATACCATTCAAGAGGCTCACCGCTATTTAGAGGGGTCGGAGGCTTTTGGCAAGGTGATAGTGCTCAACGAGGAGGGCGATGATGACAGAACTACAAAAACGCAGTAAACACTATGCTCGCATCTTTGACCAGCAGGTCGGGCTCTATGAGGGCTACGCTCGCTGGCATGGGCCCAATGGCAAGTGCTTGTCCATTCTTATGTGGGTGTATTATAATCCCTGAGGTGTGACACAGAATTGGGTCAGCAAGAAGACTTACTCCAGTAAGCAGCAGACCTGATTCAGCACAACCAAGACATCGCCCAAGGCGGTGCGGCCTACAAGGACTATCTGATAGAGAATCAAGTCAACTACGACTTTATCTTTAAGGTGATGGGACAGGGTGACTACGTCGTGGCTTATTCGAAAGTCTGGATTGCAGGTCAGGACTAGGCCCACTTTGACATCTACCGCCTCAAAGATGGTAAGATTGTCGAGCACTGGGACAACAAAGAAGTCATGCCAGATAAAAAAGACTTGACAAATTTAGGGAAGTTTTAAGATTGTATGAAAAAGATCTGGACTCATAAGTCCAGATCTTTTTGTTACTATGAAGCTTTTATGGATGAATGATTTTTTGAAACAAGATACCTTTTTTGATTTCAGTTTCTTCATATTCTTAATCTAATTAATGAGGAGATAAATGAATCATCTCAATGCTCTCTTTTATTCGGATAAGAGTTTTAAGATTTGTTGTTCGATAAGCTCAAGGTCTCGTTTTTCATCCGTGCTAGTTGTCTCAAAAATAATCATCTGCATGAGGTAGGTGAAAAAAGGAGCTATGGCAGTGCGTATCACTTCGGATTTCTTGAGGTGATTTCCTTGACACAAGCGATTTTCAATCAAGTCAATTGAGGGAGCTAACCGACTGATCTGCTTACTGATAATTTTCTTAGTTTCAGGATTTGTCAGGAGTTCTTGTAGAATAATTTTTGCTAAGGAGCGATTTGCCTTAATGAAAGCGAAGCGATCATGGATGAAAAAGTGAACGATATCCTCTTTATTGTTAAACTGTGTCATAGTGTTTATAAAGGGGGTACTAAGCAGTTCTGCCATAGGTTGTAATACTCCCAATAATAAGTCTTCTTTGGTCTTAAAATATTTGAATACAGTTGCCTGACTAACTTTAGCCACTTCGGCTACTTGCATAGTGGATGTTCCATGGAACCCTTGTTTTGCAAATAATGTCATTGCTGCTAGTAGAGTTTTACGTTTACCTGCAGGCATCTTGGCTGTTTCTAAGTGTTTTTCGAAAGAAAACACAATGTTCTTTTCAGTCATGTCAAGCTCCTCTTCAGTGATTTTCTTTATTATATCATACTTTACGATAGCGTTTGAGACCAATGATGTTTGCAGTACTTAAAATGAAGAGAAAAACTAGTAAAATCAAGATATCAAAAGCAATACTACTCAGTCCATCACCATACATGATAACCTTGGTCAGAGCATCTCCAGAGTAAGAAAGAGGAAGGATTTTACCGAGGTATTGCACCCAATCTCCCATACTATCTAGCGGAATAATGCCAGAGAAAAAGAGTTGTGGCATAACTACTAGTGGTATAAATTGCATCATTTGGAATTCTGATTTCGCTAAGGTTGACAATAAAATTCCAAAGGCTAATGCTACTAGCGCTAGAATGAAATTTACGATAATAACATTGATAATATTTCCCGCAACTTCAATGTCAAGGAGCCAGATGGTCGAAACTACTATAACGATGGTTTGAATAACCGCAAGAATACCATAGGAAATCATGTAGCCAAAGACGATGTCACTACGCTTAACAGGAGTTGCCAGTAATCGGTCGAGAGTACCAGTTGTACGTTCTTTTAGAAGAGCCATTCCTGAAATTAAGAAAACAAAGAAGAAAACCATAAAACCCATGAGGATAGGAATCATTTTAGTAAAGAAACCTGTATCTTTATTACCATAGTCGTAGTATTCAGTCAGATTTGTAGATTTGCTGTCGTTCGTCGGAAGGAGAGCGGCTAGACTTGGATTTTTGCTAGTAGCTTGCTTGAGCTGAGTTATGAGTTCGTTAACACTTGATAGGCTAAGAACAGACTTAATAGCCTGACGGGTTAGAGCTGTCTTTGAAGAGTCTGTGTTGGAGTAGGTAACATCATATCCATTACCACTTGCTGTGAGAATGGCATCTACTGCTTGGTCATCCAATTCTTTTTGTGCATTTTCTTTATTACTGTATTCTTTAATAGAAATGTGATCCACATCGTCCAGATTTTTAACTAGACTACTTGGGACGTCAACGGTAGCAATGGTAACGGAAGTTGTGTTATTGGCAGAGAACATGACATTCATCAGCCACATGATGAGGATAGGTGCAACAAACATCATAGCTAAGGTACGCTTGTCGCGTAGCAATTCTTTTAGTACTTTTTTGGAAATGGCTAAGGTACGCATATCAGAGTTCCTCCTTATTTTCTGCTGCTAAAAAGGCGTCTTCTACCGTATTAACCCCGTATCGCTCTTTGAGATCTTGCGGCGTGTCAAAGGCAATGATCTCCCCGTATAGCAGAAGCGCAACTTTGTCAGTCAGCTCCGCTTCGTCCATGACATGAGTTGTGATGAAAACAGAACGTCCTTTTTGACGGATAGCATCAAGTTCTGTCCAAATTTTCCGACGAAGGGAAGGGTCAATTCCTACTGTTGGTTCATCTAAAATTAGCAACTCAGGATTTCCTAACAGGGCAATTGCGAGTGATAAGCGACGTTTCATTCCACCAGAATAGCCTGATACAAATTTGTCAAGATGCTCCTGTAAGTCGACGACCTTAGCTACATGGTGAATTTGTAGAGTTAGTTCTTTTTTGGCAATACCTTTCATTTGTCCATAAAACTCCAAATTTTCCAGACCAGTCAAAGCTTCATAGAGAGCATCTGACTGTGCCATATAACCAATTTTACCTAAGATATGACGATTAGGCATCTGAGTATTGAGTACCAGCGCTGTCCCGCTATCTGCTTTTTCCATTCCTAGCATGGTTTTAATCATGGTTGATTTTCCAGCCCCAGAAGGGCCAATCAAACCAATAATTTCACCTTTGTTGACTTCAAGAGTGACATTGTTTAACACTGTTTGTGCAGAGAAAGCTTTGTTCAAGTCTTTCAAATCAATGAGTTTTTCCATTGATAAACCTTCTTTCTAGTTCGTGAGTGAGTATTTGCTCACTTTTAAGAACAAAAACTATTATAGTGAGTACTCACTCACTTGTCAAGAGAAAAAATTTTTGAGCATTCATGATAAAAAATTCAGTTGCTTTTTGTTACTCACCATTTTGGAAAATCTAGGTATGATTGCTAGTGCCAAAGACTATGGTGTAGTGGTTATTTTTATTATCGCGGTGGACCGTGTGACTAAAATCTGGCCAGAAGAAAAACACAGACTGGTCGCATTTAGCCAAAAAGTCAAGAAACGCATTAAGAGTGTGGACTGATGTGTTGCTTTTATGGCATATTCATTAGATTTTCGAAGAATTTCTCGCATATTGTGAGAAATTCGGCAATGTTACTGAATCATCTACTATTTTCCAAATTTCGCGCAATACTATCTATCAATGCCTAAAACTAAAAGAGAAAACAGGTGAGCTTCATCACTAAGGCAAGAAAAGTTGATAGAGATAAATTAAAGAACTATCTTGAAATTCATCCAGATGGTTGTTTGACTGTCTTCAACACTCTCAAAGTTAAGGGATATACTTGAAAAAAAAGCTGTACCTACTATGAACAAGACCCTGAAAAAGTAGATATGTTCTTTAAAGAATTGAGCAACTTAACCCATCTGACTTCTGTTTATGTTTACATTGACGAGACAGGGTTTGAGACATATTTTCATCGAGAATATGGTCCCTCTTTGAAAGACCAGTTGGTAACTTGGAATTAAAACAAAATCATTGCTAAGGAGATTTTGTTATGTTAAACTTGTTCTTGTAGTTGATACATGAACAGAAAGGAGAATCTTATGATGGATACAAAATTTTCTGTTGCCCTTCACATTCTTACTATGATTAGTGAGAGCAAGGAAGTCCTCAGCTCGCAAGCCTTAGCAGAAAGTGTCGGTACCAATGCTAGTTACATTCGTAAGGTGATTGCACTTCTGAAAAATGCAGGACTCATCACTTCGCAACAAGGGCGATCAGGATACCAGTTAAGTAAGTCGCCAAAAGAGATGACTTTATTGGAAATCTATTTTGCCACCCAGGAAGTAGAACATATTAATCTCTTCCAAATTCACCAAAATGCTAACCAGGCATGTCCAGTTGGTAAGCACATTGAGAGTGCCATGTCTCCTATTTTTTCAAATGTTGAAGAACAACTTGAAAAAGAACTAGGGCAAGAAACCTTGGATAATGTCATTACCAATCTCTACCAATCAGCCAAGCAAAAATGTGTCTGACCAAGTGTCAGATTTTCTAAGAACAAACATTGACTTGTATCAGATACAAGTCTTTGAACAAAAGGAGTAAACCATGAAAGCAGCACAACACACATCTTATAACAAAAACAATATCGTACTTAACCTAACTGACATTGCTAAACCTCAAATCAAACCCAATCAAGTCCTTGTCAAAGTGACAGCGGCAGGTGTCAATCCTCTAGATAACATGATTTCTCGTGGAGATGTCAAGATGATTGTCCCTTACAAATTGCCACAAACAGCGGGTAATGAAGTTGTTGGTCTGGTTACAGAAGTTGGATCAAGTATCACCAAGTTTGAGGTTGGTGACCGTGTCTTTGGTCGTCTTCCTCTCGATAATATCGGTGCTTTTGCCGAGTATGTAGCGGTTGAGGCTACAGCCCTTGCCAAAGTTCCTGCCTATCTGACCGACGTGGAAGCGGCAGCCGTTCCTCTGACTGCCCTGACCATTATGCAGGCACTGGACCTCATGGGTGCAGAGGCTGGAAAGACCATTTTCATCTCAGGCGGGACAGGCGGTGTCGGCGGCATGGCCATTCCCATTGCCAAAGCCAAGGGCTTGACCGTCATTACCAACGGTGACGGGGCAAATGCAGAGCGGGTATTGGCACTGGGTGCTGACCAGTTTATCGACTACAAGACAGAAGATTACACCAAAATCCTCTCCCAAATCGACTATGTCTTGGACACACTTGGCGGTGCAGAAACCGAAAAACAAATGTCGATCATGAAAAAAGGTGGTCACCTGGTTTCCCTCCGTGCCATGCCAAACGGTGAATTTGCCAAACGCATGAACCTGCCAAAATGGAAACAAATCCTGCTTGGCTTGGTTGGTCGCAAGTTTGATAAAATGGCGGAAAACTACGGCGTACACTACCATTTCATCTTCGTAGAAAGTAATGGCCAGCAGCTACAAGAAGTGGCAGATATTTTCAGCAAACTAGAAATCAAACCGTCTATCGATACCGTTTATCCATTTGAAGAAGTCAACGCAGCCTTGGACAAGGTAGCCAACGGTCGCTCACGTGGAAAAACTGTCCTCAGTTTTAAATAGTAGGAATACTTATGTCTTATATCGATACCAAAAACCAATACATTACTGTCGCTGGCAATCAGATTGCCTACCGTGAACTAGGTAAGGGCAAGTCCAAACTGCCCTTGGTCATGTTAGTCCATTTGGCTGCAACCTTGGATAACTGGGATCCCAAATTGCTGGATTTACTGGCTGAAAAAGAGCACATCATCGTCCTAGACCTGCCTGGCGTCGGAGCCAGTCAAGGCAAGGTCGCTCCTACGATTCCAGGAATGGCAGAGCAGGCTTATGCTATTATCAAGGCTCTCGGCTATAAGAAAATCAACTTACTTGGTCTTTCAATGGGTGGTTTTATTGCCCAAGAAATCGTTCGTCTCGATAGTCAAATGGTTAACCGCTTGATTCTAGCAGGAACAGGCTCTCGCGGAGGTCTTGAAGTCGATAAGGTGACAGGAAAAACCTTCCGCTATATGCTGAAGGCTGGTCTGGAGCGTGTCGATCCAAAACGCTACATCTTCTACAATCATGATGAAGCAGGCCGACTGGAAGCTGAAAAAGTTTTGGGTCGTATGGGAGAAAGAAAAGTCGAGTATGCAGACAAGGACATGAATGTTCTAGGATTTTTGATACAGCTGAAGGCAATCAAACGTTGGGGCAGAGAGCCTCAAGACGATATGACCTTTATCACGCAACCAACGCTGATCGTCAACGGTGACAAGGATATGCAAGTTCAGACTGAGAACTCTTATATCATGCAGGAGAAAATCAAAAACAGTCAGCTGATCATCTATCAAAATGCAGGTCACGGGTCTATCTTCCAAAATGCAGAGGCCTTTTCAAGAGACTTGATAGCCTTTTTGGAGGAAAGTAATGCCTAAAACCATCTTAATCACAGGTTCAACGGATGGAATTGGCAAACGCTTGGCCATGAAGTCATCCTGCACGGGCGAAATAGTGAAAAGCTACGTGTAGCCCTCAGTGATATTCAGCTAAAAACAGGGAATAAAAACATTCACGGCTATCTAGCTGACTTTTCAAAGCTAGTAGATGTTTATCGTTTTAGTGAGGAGATTCGCAGAGATTTTGACAAGATTGATGTCTTGTTCAACAATGCGGGAGCCTACTTTGGAGACGCCCGTGTGGCGACGGTGGAAAATATCGAGATGGCCTTTATGCTGTCTGTCCAAGTTCCCTATATCTTGACGGCAGAGTTTCTGCCTTTGTTGGAACAAGCAGAGGCAGGTAGAGTCGTCCATACCTCTTCCTTTATGCACCATTTTGCACAAAGCAAGAGCTTGGATTTTGGCTTGGAGCAGAGCTATTCTGCAGCCATGGCCTACAACAATGCTAAACTCTATACCATTTGGTTGGCGATTGCCCAGGCAGAAGCCCTAGAAAAGCAGGGGTCATCGGTTACGGTCAATGCCTATCATCCAGGCTTGATTGCGACCAATTTGGGCAATGATGGTGTCAAGCGTAATCTCCGAAGTCAGATTTTAACAGGCTTAATGAAGCCATTTTCTAAGGACTTAGATCAAGGAATTGAAACGGGTTACTACCTCAGTCTTTCTCCTGAAGTTGCCAACATGTCAGGATGTTACTTTTCAGAAAAGAAACTAGCAAGGGTTAGTCTGAAAGGCTATGATAGAGATAAAGGACAGGTACTTTTGAATTATTGTCGGGAAAAGCTCGCCCTTTTTGAGGAGAAATGAGATGACTAAGACTATTTTAATCACAGGCTCAACAGATGGAATTGGTAGACATTTAGCTCTGACCTTGGCAAGAGATGGGCACGAGGTTATTCTCCATGGCCGTAACAAAGAAAAACTGCAAGAAACCTTGATGAGCCTTCAGCAGGAAACTGGTAGCAACCTCCTACATGCTTATCGAGCTGATTTTTCCAAAATAGAGGAAGTCAAACAGTTTAACAAAGCTATACAGCGGGACTTTAAAAAGTTAGATGTTCTCATCAATAATGCTGGAATATTTTCAGGATCTGAACAGCAGGCCAATGAGGAGAATGTCGAACTGACTTTTATGGTGTCCGTCTTGGCTCCCTATATGATTATAAAGGATTTACAGACTTTGTTAGCAAGAGCGGAAGCAGGTCGTATCATCAACACTTCTTCCTATATGCACCACTTTGCTGATACGACAGACTTAGACTTTGGTTTTGAGCGAAGCTATAGTCCTAAACTAGCTTACAATAATTCCAAACTTTATATCATTTGGCTTACTCGTTATTTTGCAGAACAGTTTGTGGACAAGAAATTGCCAATCACGGTTAATGCCTATCACCCAGGTTTAATTGCTACAAAGATGGTGACGGGAGGTAAACCAATTATAACCAAACAAGCTAACGCTAGTCAGGCATCAGAGGATAAGAATCAGCCTAAAAGTGTGGAAGAAGGTATCAAAACAGGCTATTATTTAGCTATATCAGCTGAAGTTGCTGACCAGTCTGGCCTTTATTTTGATGATTGTCAGGTCAAACCAGTTGCCGAAAAGAGCTTTTCACAAGTCAGCTTGCAAAAGCTACTGACCTATTGTGAAGACAAACTGTCAGTTTCTAAGGAGGCAAATCATGGATAAACTCATGTTGGAACCTCTCCGACTGCCAAATGGTCAGGTCTTAGAGAGCCGCTTTTTCAAGTCAGCTATGAGTGAAACCATGGCTGACAAGCAACAGGCTCCCTCAGATGACTTGATTTCTCTATATGATTACTGGGCCAAGCAGGGTATGGGCGTCCTAGTGACAGGTAATGTCATGGTGGACAGTCGCTATCTGGGAGAACCGGGCAATGTGGTCCTTGATTCAGACGCTCATTTGAATCAATTTCGAAAATGGGCAGCTGTTGGACAAAAAAACGGTGTCCCCATCTGGCTTCAGCTCAATCACCCTGGAAAACAGATGTATAGGTCCATCAATCAAGAACCCATCGCACCGAGTGCTATTCCGATTTCAGGTGGTTCAGCGTCTGCCTTTCGTCCGCCCAGAGAGATGACCGTTTTTGAGATTAAGGAAGCTAGGGATAAGTTTATTGCAGCAGGTGTTCGTGCAAAAGCTGCTGGATTTACAGGGGTACAGTTGCACGCTGCTCACGGTTATCTAATCAATCAATTCCTCTCGCCTGCAGATAATCAGCGGACAGATCTTTACGGAGGAAGTCTGGATAATCGCCTACGGTTTCTCGTTGAAATTTACCAAGGGCTTCGTGCAAAAGTGGGACCTGATTTTACCATTGCCTTGAAATTGAATGCTTCTGATTTTAAAGAAGAAGGCTTTGGATTCGAGGATTGCAAATATGTGGTAAAACGTATGTCTGAGCTAGGTATTGACCTGATTGAAATTTCAGGTGGCAATTATGAAACTCCTGTCTTTGGTGGTGAATATGAGAGTGGTGCTGGCTTTGTCACCTATGCGGTAGCCTTAGCAGACCTTACACCTGTTCCCATTGTGTCAACAGGTGGCTTTCGTAAAGTCACTCAAATGGAAGAGGCAATTGAAGAAGGTGTATCCATGATTGGACTTGCAAGGCCTTTTGTCCTGAGACCCAGTCTGGTCAATGACTACCGAGAAGACAGTGATTTACAGTTGTCAACGCCACGCTTGACAACAGGCCTTCCAAAACTTGATAAGGCATTTGGACCCATTATTGGTGTAAGTTATTACGAAGCACAGATGAAGCGTTTGGCCAAGGGAAGAAGTGTCAAAATCAGTAAAAATGCCTGGCCTTATCTTCTTCAGACAGTCAAAGTCCATGGTCTATCTGCACTGAAACCTAGAAGGAAGTGATTTATAACTCTTGGTCATACAAGGCCTGCAAAGTCCCCAAAATCACCCCCAGCTTGCTCTTGAAAAAGTTGATTGAGTTACTTGTCTCCCTTATCTTTTGTCTGTATAATAATCTAAAACGAAAGGAAAGCAAATGAATACCAAGAATTTTTACTGGGTACGAGAACCAGAAAACTACCAGATTTCAGATAAGGAAATCAGAATCACAACCCAAGCCCATACGGACTTGTGGCAGAAAACCTATTATCATTTTGTCAATGACAATGCTCCCCTACTCTTGATGGATACGGAGGAAGAGTATTTCTCCTTTACGGTTAAGACGGATTTTTCCAATAGTCATACCCGCTTTGACCAGTGTGGTGTCGTTGTTTATCAGGATTCGGAAAACTGGATTAAGGGCTCGATTGAGTATGAAAATGAAAACTTTCAGCACCTGGGCAGTGTCGTGACCAATCACGGTTTTTCAGACTGGGCAACTCAGGAAATACCTGCTTCAGTCAAGTCTATCTATTACCGTTTGAGCCGACGGGGCAGTGATTTCTGCATTGAAAACTCCAAAGACGGTGTTCATTTTGAGCAGATGCGGATTTGCCACTTACATGAAGGCAGTGGTAAAATCCATTTTGGAATCTATGCCTGCTCGCCAGAAGATTCTTCTTTTGAAGCGGTCTTTTCCGAAATGACCTTGACTGACTGCAAGTGGCTGGCCCATGACGGACAGCAACCAGATTAGCATTAAAAGAGGATTTCTCATCGAGGACATCGCCCATCGTCTAGGTTTGAGTGTGCGCACCCTACAGAGAAACTTGTCAGCTGAAAATACCAGCTTTAAGCAAGAACTACAAGCAATTCAAAAAGCCCTGGCTTTCTCTTACCTTAAGATGAGTCTCTCAACCGAAGAAATCTCTAGCCTAGTTGGCTATAGCGAGGTCAATGACTTTAGCCGAGCCTTTAAAAAATGGACAGGCATGACCATGACGGATTATAAAAAGAAAAACCATTTCAGCTAATATAGCCGAAATGGTTTTTTTCTATTTGTGATCAGGTGTTAGTACCATAGGAATAATAATGGGCTCACGCTCAGTTTTTTCATAAAGAAAAGGACGAAGAGCATTGACAATTGCACCATTAACAGATTGGATACTAGCATCTTTATTTTTTAAGGCAATGCGGATGGCATTAAAAAGGATACGTTGGCTTTCACGGATCAGATCACCTGATTCGCGCATATAGATGAAGCCACGACTTAACAAGTCTGGTCCAGCTAAAATCATCTTAGAGTTGAAGTCAACTGTAGCTACTGCTAAGACGACACCATCCTCAGCTAGATCACGGCGATCACGAAGGACAGCAGCACCGATTTCTCCGATGCGATTACCGTCAACATAGACATCTTGAGCGTTAAACTTACCAGAAATGCGAGCGGAATCCTTTGTTAAAGCAAGGACATCACCATTTTCCATGATAAAGATATTATCTTTTTCAACCCCAGTATCTACTGCTAGACCAGCATGAACTTTTTGCATACGGTATTCACCGTGAACAGGCATAAAGTACTTGGGTTTCATCAAACGAAGCATCAATTTTTGCTCTTGTTGTCCACCGTGTCCAGAGGTATGGATGTTGTTGATTTTACCATGAATCACATCCACCCCAGCTTCCTGGATCGTGTTAATCAATTTATTGACACTTGTCGTATTACCTGGAATTGGGCTAGATGAGAAAATAACAGTATCACCAGGCTGTAAAGTGACTTGACGGTGGGTCCCGTTAGCGATACGAGCTAGAGCAGCCATTGACTCCCCTTGGCTTCCTGTACACATGATGAGAATTTCAGAAGCATGGTAGTCTTTAATTTCATTAGGTTCGATAAAGGTCCCCTTTGGAACCTTGATGTAGCCAAGCTCAATACCATTAACAATAGCTTTTTCCATCGAGCGTCCAAAGACTGCGATTTTACGTCCTGTTTTCACAGCAGCCTCAGCGGCCTGTTGCAGACGGAAAATGTTTGAGGCAAAAGAAGCGAAAATGATACGCCCATGAATGCCTTCAATAATTTTCATGATGGACTGACCAACAACTTTTTCAGAATTAGTAAAAGTTGGCACTTCTGCATTGGTTGAGTCTGACAAGAGACAAAGGACACCCTCCTCACCAAGAGCAGCCATACGATGTAGATCTGCGGGCTCACCAACTGGTGTAAAGTCAAACTTAAAGTCACCTGTACAAACCACACGACCTTGAGGCGTGTGAATAACAATTCCTAAAGGCTCTGGGATAGAGTGGGTTGTCCGAAAGAAAGTAACACTGAGATTTTTGAAGGTTAACTCTGTGTTGTGGTTGATTTCATGCATCTTAGCATCACGCAGTAAACCATGCTCTTCGAGTTTTCCCTTGATTAAAGCTAGCGCTAGAGGACCTGCATAGATTGGGATATTAGCTTGTTTGAGAAGAAAAGGGATACCACCGATATGATCTTCGTGTCCATGAGTAATCACAAGTGCTTTGACACGATCAATATTTTCGACAATGTAAGAATAATCAGGGATAACATAGTCAATCCCTAAGAGATCATCCTCAGGAAACTTAATCCCAGCATCAACAATGATAATTTCATCTTGGTATTCAATACCGTAAGTGTTCTTACCAATCTCACCAAGGCCACCGATGGCATAAACCCCAACTTCTTCGGGTTTTAAATTGATATTTGACATCTTACAACTCCGTTAATTCAAAGACACCTGTTTCTTTTTCATATTCAAGGTGTTTGTCAGATAATAACTCAACAAACTCAATATTATAGTCTGTTTTGTCCTCAACAAGTTTACGCGCAATAATACGTCCTTCAAGTTCAGTTGAAGCTTCCACCTCTACATAGAGGGCTTTGGTTTGTTCACGTTTTGGGCTACGGTCTTTGCGTTCTTGATAAAATACTTTATAAATCATGAGATTTCCTTTCTGGTTTTGAATGGGTTAAGCCCATCTGAATTGAACTAATAAAAAGAGAGTGGGCCAAATGTGACTTGCAAAAGCGTCAGACTCCCACCCCAAGATTGGTTGACTACTTTTTTTAAAAGATGATAGCAGATGACCACTGGGTTAAGTGACTGTTAAATAGCCACCTCATATTCAATTGTTATAGTGTAATGGATTTAACCTTGATTCGTTGCAATTATCACAATTATATCATACAATAAAGGATAGAATCAAGTGAGGACAGTTAAGAAATGAAAGTTTTATCCTTTGATACATCAAGTCAAGCGCTCTCTTTAGCCTTGTTAGAAGATGAGCAATTACAAGGGGAGCTAACCCTTAATATTAAAAAAAATCATAGTATCAGCCTCATGCCAAGCATTGATTTTTTGATGCAACAAGTGGGCTGGCAACCGAGTGATTTGGACCGTATCGCTGTGGCACAAGGTCCAGGTTCTTACACAGGCTTGCGTGTTGCAGTAGCAACGGCTAAGACCTTAGCTTACAGTTTAAAGATTGATCTAGTGGGGGTGTCTAGCTTACAAACTATTGCCTTAAATCACCCTAGCTCACATCTGGTGGTACCAGTGATGGATGCTCGTCGAAACAATGTTTATGTCGGTTTTTATGAAAAAGGCAGAGCGATCAAGCCAGATTGTCATGCTAGCTTTGAGCAAGTCTTAGAAGCCGTCAAAGGCTACGAAAAGGTCAGCTTTGTTGGGGAGGTTGGCAATTTTTCTGATCAGATTAAAAATGCTCTCCCAAAAGCAGAGATTACTCCAGTTCTTCCAAGTGCCTATGAGATAGGGAAAGTTGCCTTGTCGCTAGATCCTGTCGCTATTGATGCTTTTGTGCCAGAATACTTGAAAAAAGTAGAAGCTGAGGAAAATTGGTTAAAAACAAATCAAGAAACAGATACAGATTACATTAAGCGAGTTTAAGATGCTGGAAGATAAAAGAGAAGATTTAGCCCAGTCAGTTTTTGCTATTTTAGAAGACGTTTACATACAGTCGCCTTGGACTTACCAACAAGTCTTGACGGACTTATCCCAACCTCAAGCAGAGTATTTTTATGTGTACGAAGACGGAGAAATGGTAGGCTTTTTATCCCTTCAACATCTGGTGGGGGAGTGTGAGCTGACGAATATTGCCGTTAAAAAATCCCATCAATCCAAAGGATTTGGGGAACGTTTGATGACTTTTTTAGTCGATCTTGGTGTGCCTGTTTTTCTAGAAGTTAGAGAGAGTAACCGCTCTGCCCAAACCTTATATGCTAAATTTGGTTTTGAAGTAGTCGGTAAGCGAAAAAACTATTATCAAGCACCATCAGAAGATGCTATTCTAATGAAAAGAGATAGAGGATAAAAAATGACAACAGATCAATATATTTTAGCTATTGAGTCTTCCTGTGATGAGACCAGTGTAGCTGTATTAAAAAATGGTAAGGAACTATTATCTAATATCATTGCTAGTCAAGTGGAGAGCCACAAGCGTTTTGGTGGTGTCGTCCCTGAGGTAGCCAGTCGCCATCATGTGGAGGTTATCACGACTTGTATTGAGGATGCCTTATTAGAAGCAGGGATTGTAGCTAGTGACTTGGATGCAATTGCGGTTACCTACGGACCAGGTTTAGTGGGAGCACTTTTGGTTGGAATGGCGGCAGCTAAGGCATTTGCTTGGGCACATGGCTTACCCTTAATTCCAGTCAATCATATGGCAGGTCACCTAATGGCAGCAAGAGAAGTTGAGGAGCTAGAGTATCCTTTACTTGCTTTATTGGTGTCAGGAGGACACACAGAGCTTGTTTATGTGACAGCACCTGGAGAGTACCATATCGTTGGAGAAACGCGAGATGATGCTGTTGGTGAAGCTTATGATAAGGTTGGTCGTGTCATGGGGCTGACTTATCCTGCTGGACGTGAAATTGATGAGTTAGCCCATAAAGGACAGGATGTTTATCAGTTTCCTCGTGCTATGATTAAAGAAGACCATCTAGAGTTTTCTTTCTCAGGTTTGAAGTCTGCCTTTATCAATCTGCACCACAATGCTCAGCAAAAATGTGAGGATTTGGTATTGGAGGATCTTTGTGCCTCGTTTCAAGCAGCTGTTTTAGACATTCTTTTGGCTAAGACGAAAAAAGCGCTAGAGCGCTACCCTGTTAATACATTAGTGGTTGCAGGTGGCGTCGCTGCCAATCAAGGCTTACGAGAACGCTTAGCAGAGGAGATAAGGGATGTTAAGGTTGTTATCCCTCCTTTACGACTTTGTGGAGACAATGCTGGTATGATTGCTTATGCAGCAGCAGTAGAGTATGATAAGGGCAATTTTGCCTCCTTAGACCTTAATGCCAAGCCGAGTTTGGCATTTGACAATTTAGAAAACTAAATCCATAAGCACCCTTGCTATATTGCCAAGGGTGTTTTATAATAGGGCAATCACTAACTGTAGAAGGAGTTTTTTTATGTTTAAAGAAATGCAGCTTGGGGCAAAAGCGGCAACTCCAACTGTTTTGGGTTATCTCTCTATTGGCTTAGCCTGTGGAATAGTAGGGAGTAAAGCTGGATTATCCCCATTTGAGATGGGGATAATGTGTTTACTGGTTTACTCAGGGAGTGGGCAATTTGTTTTATGTGCCATGCTTCTGACCAAGGCACCTTTATCCACCATTGCCATGACGGTATTTTTGATTAATATTAGGCACTTTTTGATGAATCTTCATGTGTCCACAATTTTTCCACAAGCTAAGCTATATCAACAAGTGCTGATTGGCTCCTTTATGACTGATGAGAGTTATGGGGTCTTATTGGGACATCGTTTGGAGCAAAAAGTTATCTCTCCTTTTTGGATGTATGGGAATAACTTTGCAGGCTACTTGTCTTGGTTTTTGGCAACGGTTGTAGGGACTATCTTAGGAGGTTTAATTCCAAATCCAGATCGTTTTGGGATTGACTTTGCTTTAGTTGCTATGTTTGTAGCTATTTTGGTTAATCAACTCGAAGGGATGATTAGGCGTATCTCGGTGAAAAAAGTCGCTTGGATTTTGCTAAGTGTTTTTATTTCCTATTTTATATTAGCTATTATTGTGAGTGAGTCTTTGGCGGTTTTAGGTGCCACCCTTTTAGGATGTTTTGTGGGGGTAATGATCAATGATTAGTGCATATGTTTTTTGGGCCATTTTTTTAGCAGCCTTGGTCACATGGATTCCTCGTATTTTGCCTTATTTCTTAGTGAAATTGGCTAAATTACCGGATAAGGTTGTTCAGTTTCTAAGCTACTTGCCGATTACCATCATCTTTGCCTTGATTTTATCTAGTATTTTCACAGAGGAAGTTACTCAGCTACCTCGCTTAAAATGGGTTGAGTTTTTAGCTGTTTTACCGACTTTTTTTGTTGTTGCTAAGACGAAAAATGTGATGTTGGCTGTAGCAGTTGGGATTATCTGTGTTGCATTTTTGCGTTTTGTTATGTAAGGAGGATAGAATGTTACATTTTGAAAATGACTACAATGAAGGCTGTCACCCCAAACTTTTAGCAGCCTTGGTCAAAAGTAATGAGGAAAACCTATCAGGCTATGGTACAGATAGTTATACGCAGTCTGCTATCGAAAAGATTAGAGAGGCTTGTCAGTTAGATGAGGCGGAGGTTGTTTTTCTGACAGGAGGAACACAGACTAATCAAGTTGCGATTGCCAGCTTATTGCAGTCTTATGAAGGCGTTATTGCAGCAGAGACAGGGCATATTGCCTTGCATGAAGCTGGTGCTATTGAATATACGGGACACAAAGTTCTAACGCTACCCCACCAAGATGGCAAGCTATCAGCAAAAGCTGTAGCTGATTACCTGGAAACCTTTTATGCAGATGGTAACCACAGCCACATGGTTTATCCTGGGATGGTTTATATTTCCCATCCGACCGAATATGGAACACTCTATAGCCAGCAAGAGTTAGAAGATTTATCTCGAATTTGTCACGATTATCAGATTCCTCTCTTTTTAGATGGTGCACGTCTAGGCTATGGTTTAGCTGCCAAGGAGACAGATCTTGATTTACCTACAATTGCAAGACTCTGCTCAGTTTTTTATATCGGTGGCACAAAAATGGGAGCTCTAGCAGGTGAAGCCTTGGTCTTTACCAAAAAGAACATGCCAAAGCACTTTATGACCATTGTCAAACAACACGGTGCCTTGTTAGCTAAGGGACGTTTGTATGGGATTCAGTTTGATCAGTTTTTTACAGACAGTCTCTATATGGAAATCGGGAAAAAGGCGTTAGTTTTAGCAGAAGAATTAAAAGCTATTTTAAAAGAAAAAGGTTATCGTTTTTATTTAGAATCCCCAACCAACCAGCAGTTTATTATTGTTGAAAATAGCCAGCTAGATTCACTTTCTCAAAACATCGCTTATAGTTTTTGGGAAAAGTATGATGATAAGCATACAGTCATTCGTCTAGCAACCAGCTGGTCAACGACAGATGACGATATAAAAGCATTACGCGACATACTATAGCATAAAAAGAGGCTAGACCGTGGTATTGGTTTAGCCTTGCTTATTGTTTATTGGAGGTTTAATACCTTGGTGTTCCTGCCACCCAGCCTGTGCAGAGGGCAGAAGTGATGTTGAAGCCACCTGTATGGGCGTTAATATCTAACACTTCTCCTGCAAAATGAAGTCCAGGAACTTTTTTACTTTCCAGGGTCTTAGGATTGATTTCTTTTAAATCTACGCCACCCTTAGTGACAAAAGATTTAGCTAAAGACATTTTTCCTGTGATGTTGATAGGAAAAGCTTTGAGGTTTTCCACAAGGCCTTGCTTTTCTTGTGGAGAAAGTTGCTTGATTTTTTCTGGGAAAGGCTGCGCTAAAAAATCAGCTAGACGTTCAGGCAGTAAGCCTTTTAAGACATTTTTACAGGATTTTTCACGTTGTGCTTCAAATAAGGTCAACAATTCTTCCTCACTTGTTTGTGGAAGAAAATCAAGATGTGCTGTTTCTCCTCCTTTTACAAAGCTAGATAGTCGCAGAGCAGCAGGACCAGAAAGTCCAAAATGGGTAAAGAGTAGGTCATGCGTGATAAGGTGTTTACCATAGCTCAAGGTCACATCATCTAAGGAGATTCCTTGGAGTGCTTTATGCGGAAAATCGGTTAAGAGGGGACTTTCAGCGGCTTCAAGAGCTGTCACCTCTAGTTTGAAGTGTCGGGCAATCTCATGACCGAATCCTGTGGATCCTGTGGATGGGTAAGACTTTCCGCCAGTAGTGACAATGAGTTTGTCACAGGTAAAATGAGTATCATTAGATTTGATGTGGAAAAGTTGATCTATTTTTTTGACTGAAACCACTTCAAACTGCGTTTTGATCTGCCCACCCAGTTCTAGTATCTTCTTTTCCAAACAATCGATAATCGTTCGAGATTTATCCGTTGTGGGAAACATTCGTCCGTGGTCTTCTACTTTGAGTTTGACGCCGTTTTCTTCAAAAAAGTTAATAATATCATGATTGTCAAACTGTGAGAAGACACTGTAGAGGAAGCGACCATTTCCTGGGATACCAGCCAATAGGTCGTCAAGACTACCATTATTGGTGACATTACAACGTCCACCACCAGTTCCAGCTAATTTTTTACCGAGTTTACGATTTTTTTCAAGGAGGAGAGTTTTTTGACCGTAGAAGCTAGAAGCAATAGTTGCCATCATGCCTGCAGGCCCTCCTCCGATTACGATAGTATCAAAATGTGTCATGTTTTTATTTTACCATAAAAGCACTATTTTTCACTAATGTGAGGTGTCAAGTCAGATTGACAGTTGTTGTCAACTGTGCTATCATAAATGAAATAATAATCGAGGTGAACATAGAATGTCAGTTGAAAAAACCGTTAGTGAAATTGCTGAGATTTTGGGTGTCAGTCGTCAAGCTGTCAACAACCGTGTCAAGTCTCTTCCAGAAGAAGATTTAACCAAAAATGACAAAGGGGTGACAGTGGTTAAGCGTGAAGGACTGTTAAAGCTTGAGCAGATTTACAATAAGACCATTTTTGAAGATCAACCTGTGAAAGAAGAGGCTAATGACCGTGAGTTACTACAAATCTTAGTAGATGAAAAAAATACTGAGATCACACGTCTCTATGATCAGATCAAGGCTAAGGACGTGCAACTAGCTGAAAAAGATGAACAATTGCGTGTCAAGGATGTTCAAATCGCAGAAAAAGATAAGCAGCTAGATCAACAACAACAGTTGACTTTGGCAGCGATGGAAGATAGTAAAAAGTTACAATTAGCTTTGAATGAAGCCAAAGCTGAAGTGGAAGAAATTCAAAGCCAAAAAGAAGTTGAAGCTCGTAAAGGTTTCTTTGCACGTCTTTTTAAAAAATAAGTAGATAAGATAAAAAGAGTGGGGTGTTGATATGGTTTCCACTCTTTTTTGGAGGAAATGAGATGAAGACATTAACAGAGTATATTGCTTTTGATTTGGAATTTAATACAGTTGATGATGTCAGCCATATTATTCAAGTTTCAGCGGTGCGTTATTGTCAAGGGATTGAAGTTGACAGTTTTGACAGCTATGTTTACAGTAGGGTTCCTTTACAGAGTTTTATCAATGGTTTAACAGGTATTACAGCTGAAAAAATTCAATCGGCACCACAGATAGAGCAGGTGTTAGCGAGTTTTAAAGATTTTGTAGGTCAAGTCCCTTTAATTGGCTATAATGCTCAAAAAAGTGACCTTCCTTTGCTATTAGAAAATGGATTGGATTTGACCTCGCTTTATCAAGTTGATCTTTATGATCAAGCCTTTGAACGCCGTAGCACAGATTTGAATGGGATTGCTAATTTAAAATTACAGACAGTCGCTAATTTTTTAGACATTAAAGGTCAAGGACACAATAGCTTGGAGGATGCACGGATGACAGCCCAAGTCTATGAAAAATTCCTTGAGTTTGATGAAAACCGTCAACTTCTAGAAAAACAAGAAGAAGTGAGCATTGACAATCCTTTTGCAAGTCTGGGAAATTGGTTGGATTGATAAAAAAATCACCTTAGGTAAGGGCTTGTTTGTGACCTAGGGTGATCTTCTATAATGGATAGGAACAAAGGGAAATCAGGTGCACAGGATTTACACGTTGTCTCATCAGTATATAGAAAGAAGGTGTAGGAAATGTCTGATACCTATTCGACAAGGGAGTTGGCAAAGCTAGCTGGTGTGTCAGTTCGAACAGTGCAGTACTATGACCAACGAGGTATTTTAGTACCCTCTGAGTTGACAGAGGGTGGTCGGCGTATTTATAGCGATAGGGATTTACAACAGCTGAAAATGATCTGTTTTCTAAGGGAGATGGATTTTTCCATAGAACAGATAAAAAGCTTACTGGCTGAGGACGATTCTAGCGTAGTCCTTGAATTGATCTTACAGGAGCACATTGGACATTTAAAAATGGTCCTTTTAGAACAGAAGACTAAACTTGATACAGCTGCCACTCTGCTTAACAGTTTGAAAACCTATCCCAACTCTTCACTTGAGACTCTATCAGACGTTTCGCTTATCATGAAAAATCAAAAACTTTGGCATCAGACTTTTAGGTTATTTTTCCTTTATCTACTAGGAATTGTAGTGGTTGTTACGTTAGCTTTTCATTGGGCAGATCAAAGGCACTCTCTTTTATTAGGAGGATTAATAGCTGCAGCCTTTTTAGTGGGGGTTTATGGTCTTACCCGATATTACTATCAAAAAATGGTTTATCTATGTCCGCACTGCCACAAGACTTTTAAGCCTACTTATCTGTCTTTTATAAAGGCAAAGCATACACCTAAAACACGAAAACTAAGCTGTCCGAATTGTAAGGCCATCTCCTACTGTTTGGAGCTAGCGAAGGAGCGCAGTAAATAAAGAGAGCTGGTGTCCAATGCCATTACATTAAGTTGTTACCCCATAAAAAAACTATTCCCACATGTATGATGTGGGAATAGTTTTTTATATTAGCTTTTTATTCAAATCGTTTTTGATAGATCTTATTAAATAGCCATTGTAAGTTCACGCTTGGTTTTATTTCCATCTTTTCAACAATGGGATTGATCACCTCATCCACATAGCTCTGTGCCTTTTTTTGTCTGACAGCACTCTTGTCATAAATGTCTTTCTTGGTATCAGATTTTTGATAAGAGTATCTATAAAATTTCCCACTTTTTGTAAAGTAATAGAAAC
>NZ_JBNPOS010000022.1:0-31494 GCF_050315295.1 Streptococcus sp. SGI.013 | reverse complement strand
TTTTTTTACAAATCAATACTCATCATCTTTGATTTGAGCTAGGAAAGGAGCAAAAAATAGCTTTAACACTAACGAATAGTCCTCAAGATGAACCTAAAAAACGCTTATTTCTAAGCGTTCTAGTCACCCAAGGTCACAACAATATAACGATTGGGATCACTACCTTCAGAGTAGCTTTCCACACCAGAAACTTGGGCGATGGTTTTATGGACAATTTTACGTTCGCTATTGGTCATAGGGTCCATGACGTAATCTTGACCTGTTTCCAAGACACGATTTGAAATTTTCTTAGCAAACTCAATCAAAGTCTCTGTACGATGTTCAATATAATCGTTGACATTTAAAGAGACAGAAAAATGTTTAGAATAACGGTCATGTAAGAAATTTTGCGCCAAAAGTTGTAAAGATTTAAGGACTTTACCATGATAACCGATGACACGACCTGGCTCTGAGGTTTCAATCTGTAAATTAATCACTCGACGGCTATAATCTAATAAGACATTAGCCTCAATATCCATCTCATAAATGATGGTCTGAATATAGTTACCAATAGCTTCTGCTGCTTCTGAAATATTAGGGTAAGATTTTTCATCAGACGATACACTCTCTGACTGGAACTCTTCAACAAAGCTTTCTGATGCTGCTTGGACAAGAGAATCTGAAAGAGATTCCGAAAGAGATTCTGAACTAGATGCCGACAAACTCTCCTCAAGCGATAAACTCAGACTCTCCGAGCTTTTTTTCTGCCTTGCAGAGTCTAGTTTTTCCGCCTCGACCATCACAGACTTAAGCTCCGCCGTCTGACTAAAATCCTCTAATCTTGCCACCTCAACAACAGCCGGTTTTCTGAATAATCCCAAAAATCCTTTTTTCTCGCGAGACACCACTTTAATGCGTGCTTGTAAGCGAGAAAGTCTCAACTCCTTTAACCCTTTTTGAATGGCTTCTTCAACAGTAGATCCTGTGAACTGTCCCATTTTTATTCTCCTTATTTTCTCTTTTTCTGAGCTTTCTTCTTAGCTTTTCTTAGTCGTGCCTCTTTTTCTTTTTCCTCTTGTACCAAACGCTGACGCTCCGCAATAATTTTAAAAGGATTGTTAAAGATCAAGGTTTGCGCTACTTGGTAAGCATTTGAAACCGTCCAATAAAGAGCCACCCCACTCGCCACACTGATAGAGAAAAAGAAAATCATCACTGGCATAAAATAAGTCATAATGGTCATCGCAAAATTCTTCTCAAGTGCTGATTTTGAACTTAACCATGTAGATAAAAAAGTGAATCCTGCCGCTAACACTGGCAAAATAAAATAAGGATCAGGTTGAGAAATATCTAACCATAAGAAATGACCAGTTTTTAAAAACTCTACTCGAGTGAGAGCCTGATAGAGCGCTAAAAGAACTGGCAATTGAATAAAAATAGGCAGTAAGGTCAGATAGGGATTAACCTTATGCTCTTTATATAAACGCTGCGATGCCTCTGCAAGAGCCATACGACTATCGGTATCACGACCTGGATACTGAGCTTGTAAAGCCTTGAGCTCTGGCTGAAGTGCCTGCATACGCTGGCTTGACTTAATCTGTAAATTAAAGACAGGCAAGAGAACTGTCCTAATCACAAGGGTAAAGAGAATGATTCCCACCCCAATATTACCAAAAGATAAACCTCTAATAGCTCTTGCAAATAAATAGACAAACTGTTCCCAGCCACCTGAGCTTGAGCTGGTAATATTGCCTGTCCCACAGGCTGTCAAAATAAGTAAGCCCATAAGGAGCATCCCTACTACTTTAATCTTCTTTTTCACTTGATAAACCTTCCTGATAAAGATTTCCGAGTTTCAAGACATGCATCAAATTTTGCCTCAACTCTTGATAAGACAATTCTTCTACCCCTTTTCTAGCAATCACGACAAAGTCATCCGTTACTAAATAAGGGGAAAATTCCATCACTAAGTGACGTAATCGTCTTTTTATGCGGTTTCGCACCACGGCATTGCCTAGTTTTTTCCCAACTGAGAGCCCTACTCGGTAGTGTTTTTGTTGTTTTTCTAAGCGATAGACTACAAATTTTCGATTGGCGACACTTTGGCTTGCCTCAAAAATTGCCTTAAAGTCCTTCTCGCTCTTTACTCGAAATGATTTTCGCAAAATACGACTCCAAACCTCTAAATTACATCTATTATACCATAAATCAAAAAAAAGCCAAAAAACCTCAGTTTCTTGACTTATTTTTCAACTAGAAAGAGTTTTTTGCCTCCTCAATCTGCCATAATACCTGCTTGAACCCTGTTCCTCCAAGCGAGTCGCGGCGCTCCACAGCTGTTTTAGACTGCAAAGCAAGATAAATATCTTCCTCAATTAAATCAGAAATTTCTTGATAGCGACTAAATGGCACATCTTGAAGGTAGTAGCCTGCCTTTGTACACTCCAAGACTAGCTTACCAACCACTTCATGTGCCTCACGAAATGGTAAGCCCTTACTTGCTAAATAATCTGCTAATTCTGTTGCATTTGAAAAGTCTTTTTCTGTGGACTCTGCCATGTGTTCCTGATTGACGGTCATGGTTTTTAACATTCCTGCCAAGATATCAATCGCAACGGTAATGGTCTCTGCGGTATCAAACATCCCTTCTTTATCTTCTTGTAAATCTTTATTGTAGGCCAAAGGTAGGGACTTCATGACAGTCAAAAGACCAATCAAGTTGCCGTAAACACGACCCGATTTTCCACGTATTAGCTCTGCCATATCTGGATTTTTCTTCTGTGGCATGATGGATGAGCCTGTTGAAAACGTATCAGATAGTGTGACAAACTGAAATTCATTGGAACACCAATTGATAATTTCTTCACAGATACGGCTCATATGCATCATCAAAATACTAGCATTGGATAAAAATTCTAAGATAAAATCACGATCAGAAACAGCATCCAAAGAGTTGCTATAAGGTTTGGCAAATCCCATCATGTCTGAGGTCAGCTGACGATCAATCGGAAAAGTCGTGCCAGCAAGCGCAGCTGCTCCAAGCGGTGATAAATCGGCATGTTTCATGTTAAACTCAAAACGCTCACTAT
The DNA here is from genome assembly GCF_050315295.1 of Streptococcus sp. SGI.013. NCBI lineage: Bacteria > Bacillati > Bacillota > Bacilli > Lactobacillales > Streptococcaceae > Streptococcus > Streptococcus sp. SGI.013. The sequence goes on along the minus strand of NZ_JBNPOS010000022.1, from coordinate 28,426 downwards.
CTCTGGTAAACATATTGTAGTAAGCCATCAAGTGATGCCCAAAGCTAATAGGCTGAGCGTGTTGAAGATGAGTATAACCTGGCATAATAGTGTAAACATTTTCTTCTGCCAAATCAACTAACACCTGACGAAGATTTGCCAGCTTCTCAACTACTTCTAGCAACTTATCTTTTAGATACAAGTGCATATCTGTTGCGACTTGGTCATTTCTAGAACGCGCTGTGTGGAGTTTCCCAGCTACCGAACCAATTTTTTCTGTTAGAAGCGATTCCATATTCATATGGATATCTTCATTAGAAATATCAAATACCAGTTGCCCTGCTTCATACTCTTTTAAAAGCTCTTCTAAACCAGCTTTAATCGTATCTGCTTCTGCGCTTTCAATAATACCTGTCTTTCCCAACATGGTCACATGAGCCAGAGAGCCTTGGATATCATATTTTGCCATTTTTTGATCAAATGCAATGGATGCTCCAAATTCTTCTACCCATTTTTCAAGGCCCGCTTCAAATCTGCCACCCCATAATTTTTTATCTGCCATTGTCTATCCTCTCTTCTCATCAATGAAAAAGGACGAGTATTCTCATCCTTAGCTTGTGTCCCTGCACATGATGATAAATCCCAACTCTCTCGGATGGGTTTATTTATCCTCGAAGTTATCTCTCAGGATAACCTTGTCGATAAAGATTAAGAAAAGAGACTCAGATGTACCTCTCTGTGTACTTTTATCTGAAGTCCTTTCTTGACCCCTTTAATTCTGTGATTGTTCTTGTACTTGTGCGTTAACCTGTGTTGGAAGTCCCCAAAGTTTGATGAAGCCAACCGCAGCATCTTGATCAAAGCTATCAGCTGAAGTATAGGTTGCCAAGTTCTCATCATAAAGTGAGTTTGGTGATTTTCTAGCCACAACTTGCGCATGCCCTTTATAAAGCTTAACTTTGGCTGTTCCATTAACGACAGTTTGTGTTTCTTTAATATAAGCAATCAAAGCTTTGGTTGCTGGGCTAAACCATAGTCCATTATAAATCAAGTTTGATAATTCATTTTCGATGATTGGTTTAAAGTGAGAAACTTCACGAACCAAAGTCAAATCTTCGATTTCTTTGTGAGCTGTTAGTAAAGTAATAGCTCCTGGACATTCATAAATTTCACGTGACTTGATTCCTACTAATCTGTTTTCAACGTGGTCAATCCGTCCTACACCATGAGCGCCAGCTATTACATTTAATTTTTGAATTAAATTAGCCAAGCTAAGTTCTTCTCCATTAACCGCAACTGGAACACCTGCTTTAAACTCAATGTCCACATATTCTGGAGTATCTGGAGCTTGTTCTGGAGCTGTTGTAATACCAAAGGCATCTTCTGGAGCCTGATTCCAAGGATTTTCAAGAACACCACACTCATTTGCACGTCCCCAAAGGTTTTGATCGACTGAGTAAGGATTGTCAAGATCAGCTGGCACAGGAACACCATTTTCTTTAGCGTACTCAATCTCCTCTTCACGAGACCACTTCCACTCACGCACTGGGGCGATTACTTTCAAGCTTGTATCAAGCGCTGCAATGGCAACTTCAAAACGAACTTGGTCATTTCCTTTACCAGTACATCCATGAGCAATAGTTGTCGCACCTGTTTGGTGTGCGATTTCAACTAACTTTTTAGAAATCAACGGACGGCTAAGAGCTGACACCAGTGGGTATTTTTGTTCGTAATAAGCATGGGCTTGAAGGGCTGGAAGAACATAATCTTGTGCAAACTCTTCTTTTACATCGATCACATAAGACTCAATCGCTCCAACGGTCAAGGCCTTATCATGAATAAAATCTAGATCTTTTCCTTCACCAACGTCCATACATACCGCTACAACATCATAGTCTTTTTTCAACCAAGTAATCGCAACGGACGTATCAAGACCACCTGAGTAAGCAAGGATAACTTTTTCTTTTGACATAACATTTTTCTCTTTTCTTATTCTTAATGGGTTGATATCACTCAACCTTATGTTATACAGTATAATGCATATTTATTCTTTTGTCAACATATTTATGCAAATATTTTTTGTTTTTTGGATAAAAATTCATATTTTGCTATAAATAGGGAATATAATACTATTTCATAGGTCAGCGTATATCATTTACTTTATGCCTACATAGACCATACTAATCGTATTTTTACCCTATAATAGGAGTGATAAAACTCCTAAATTATTTAAATTTGATTTTATCATTACCATCTTTCCCATTTTTCTATCTATTAACAAGCGAGATTCAACGTTGCTTATCCTATATATTTCCTTGTTTACACATTAATTTATCTTATTTATGTCAAATAAACAGCTCCTATTTACAAAATTTAAAAATAAGAAAAGTCAGAGAATACTCCCCGACTTATACAACATATTCTTTCTCAGCACAGATTATGATTGATAAATTTTTCGCTCTTTCAAAATTCTCCAAAAGTAATACGCTAAACTAAAATCTATCATCCCATGAATGGTTGAACCTAGACCAATCAAGCCAAGCATAGTCACCCAATAGGTATCAGAAGTCTGCCCACTTGAAGTAAGTATCATGACAACAACATACTCCCCTAAACCGTGAAGCAGATTAAGTCCAACCCCTAATATAAAAAAGTGCTTAGAATCCATTAAACTTGGAAATCGTTTAATTAAAAATGCACCCAAAGTGAGAAACATTAAGTGAGTAAATGAACGAAATACAATGACAATTGGAAAGCCTGCTAAGAAGAACCCTAGACTAGAACCCAAAGCTACCATTATGGCTGTTGTAGGTGAAATAAACATAGCAATAAACAAGGGAATATGACTGGCAAGTGTATAAGATGCTGGTCCAATAATAATTTTAATCGGCATCATCAGTGGAATTAGAATAGCAAATGCTGTTAAAATTGCACTAATAGATAACTGCTTGACAGAACTTTTAGGGGATAGTGTTAATTGAGACATCAGTAACCTCTCTTTCCATGAGTCTGATTATAAAACAAAACATTACAGGTGTCAAGACACCTGTAATGTTTTCTAATCTTCTAATAAAATTCCAGCATTCATTAAGGCAAGAGAAAGTTCTTGGTAGGCTTGAACAGAAGGAAATGAGACTGTATGGGTATGGACACCTTCCGTTAAATTACTCAAAAGCACACCCTGATAATGCTTCAAATTATCTAAAAAACGATCCCTATCTTCAAAGCTTGTAATATTCAGTTTACCAGACAATAAACCATAAATAGGATGTTCAATTTCAACATCTAAAATCTGGGCTCCTCCCTCTAGTAAGATCGTCATTTCTCTTTCAACCTCCTTTGGACCATGCTGACAAACTATTTTACGAACATAAGCTCCCTCAATAGACGCTAGAGAAGGTTGTAGCAGGTAGCCTCTTGGAGTCGCCAAAATCAAAGCCCCTTCTGCGCGAAGCAAGGCTACATCTCCCACAATAACTTGGCGACTGACCCCAAATTCTTTTGCTAGGTAATTCGCTGAAAGTGGTTGAGATGTTTTCTGTAAAAGTGATAAAATGTACTTTCGTCTTTCTATTGCTTTCATATCGTCTCCCCTCTACTTTCTTTCATTATACCAAAATCCGAGCTAATTCATTCTTGTCTAAGAAAAAAACAGAAACTGCTACTCAGTTCCTGTTACACATTATTAATCTAATAAAGCTTGAATAGTTGCGATATCTAGACGTTTCATTGTCATTACTGCAGCATTCACAGCCTTAATCTGTTCTGGGTTAGCCGTATCATATGCTTCCATCAAAATACGCGGTACAATCTGCCAAGAAATCCCAAACTGGTCCTTGACCCAACCGCACATTTCCGCCTCTGGCACTGCTGACAGGAGGTCATAATAGAAATTGAGTTCGTCCTGACTATCCACGTAGACCATGAGCGAGAAGGCTTCGTTGAATGAAGCTTCGCCACCGTAGCCATGGTCCATGACAATCAATTTCTGTCCAGCGACAAGAAGTTCTGCATAATTCAGTTTAGCAGCCTCAACAGGAGCCTCCCCTTCACCGTAGTAGGAAATTTGACCGACACTAGCCTGAGGGAGCTTGTCCTTGTAGTAGTCCAACATAGGCTGGGCCAAACCAACCTGATCCTGCGAGAAGAGCAGGCAGATGTCAAACTGATAAGGCTTGTTCAAGTCAGGTGCATAAGACAGTTGCCAAGACAAACCAAAGCGGTCTTCCAACCAGACATAGTAAGGGCTGAAAGGATATCCTCCCAAAGGCATGAGAATACGACCACCTTCTGACAAGGCTTGGTACAAACGTGTCACTTCATCCTTGCTGGCTACATTGACCATGAGGGACATGGACTCATTGAGCTTAAAGTATGGACCTGCACTAATAGCCGCCAAGGTCATGTCGCCCAGTTGAAACTGAATCAAATCCGAATCACCCGAAGGCGTATCCGTAATGGTGTAGGTCCAGTCAATCTTGCCTCCGAAGAGTTCTACATAGAAAGCTACCGCTTCTTTTGCCTCTGTATCGTACCAGAGATGTGGGATAATAGGCTGCATAAATTTCTCCTTTACTTTCGTCAGCCCATTATACCACACATTTGTCCGTACAAGCTCACAGGAAAATTTCCTATGCTATAATAGAAAGATAGAAAAGGAGCAAGCTATGGAAATCTGGAACGCCTACACAGCCCACGGTCACTTGACCGACCAAACTCTCACACGCGGAGAACCCATTCCCGACAGCCTCTACCACCTGGTCGTCGAGTGCATCATCCGCCACCACGACGGTAGCACCCTCTTCATGAAACGCGACAGCACCAAACCCTCCTACCCTGACTATTATGAAGCGACAGCAGGAGGTTCGGCATTGTTTGGGGAAATAGCAGAGCAAGCCATTTTGCGCGAAGTCCGCGAAGAGACAGGCATTGAGCTGATAGTTGACCAACTCCGCCACCATACACACTTTGTCGCCCATGACGACCAGTGCATTTTCCACTGCTACTGGGCCGAAACCAATTGGGACAAAGCTGCTATCCAACTCCAAGCCAACGAAACCAGCAACTACATCTGGGTCCCACAAGAAAATTTGAAAGATTTCCTGGAAACAGAGCTAGTCATTCCAAGGCAGAAAGGCTATGTGGAGAGGCTATTTTTAGAAAGCTAAATTCCCCTAACAGACAAATCCCCGCCGTCATGTGACAGCGGGGATTATTTATCTTACAAACTCTTCAACATATTATCAATATGCTGGATAGATTTTTCACGGCCGAGGAGGTAAATGGTGTTTGGTAGCTCTGGTCCGTGCATTTCACCTGAGACGGCGATACGGATTGGCATGAAGAGGTTTTTGCCCTTGATGCCTGTTTCTTTTTGGACTGCCTTGATTTGTGGGAAGATGTTGTCTGGTTGGAAGTCTTCGTCTGTCATGGCTTCCAATTTTGCCTTAAGAGCGTTGAGAACAGTTGGAACCGTTTCGCCTGCCATGACTTCTTTTTCAGCCTCTGTCAACTCTGGGAAATCAGAGAAGAAAAGATCTGTCAAAGGCACAATTTCATCCGCAGATGACATCTGTGGTTTATAGAGCTCTACTAATTTTTCTGCCTTATCTGTCAAACGACCAGCTTCTTCCAAGAATGGCTTAGCAAGATTAAAAACAGTCTCCAAATCAGCATTCTTGATGTACTCGTTGCTCATCCAATCCATTTTCTTCTGGTCAAAGGCTGCTGGCGATTTGCTGAGACGATTTTCATCAAAGAGTTGAATAAATTCCTCACGCGAGAAGATTTCGTCTTCGCCACCAGGGTTCCAGCCCAAAAGACCGATAAAGTTAAAGACAGCTTCTGGCATGTAACCTTTACGACGGTAGTCTTCGATGAACTGAAGAGTATTGGTATCACGTTTAGACAACTTTTTACCAGTCTCAGAGTTGATAATCAAAGTCATGTGACCAAACTCTGGAGCTTCCCAACCAAGCGCTTCATAAACCATGAGCTGCTTAGGCGTATTGGCAATGTGGTCATCCCCACGGATAACGTGCGAAATCTGCATATCATGGTCATCAATAACAACTGCAAAGTTGTAAGTTGGGTAACCATCACGTTTTTGGATGACCCAATCACCACCGATGTTGCCACCTTCAAACTCAATGTCGCCCTTAACCATATCATTCCACTTATAGATGCCTGCTTCATTGACAGCCAAGCGGACTGTTGGAACGATGCCAGCTGCTTCACGTTCTGTGATGTAAGCTGCTTTTTCGTCCTCAGACATGCCTAGAAATTCATTGATATAACGTGGTGTTTCCCCAGCTGCTTCTTGGCGCTCACGCTCTGCTGCCAGCTCTTCTTCGGTCACATAAGATTTGTAAGCCTTACCTTCAGCCAAGAGTTGATCAATATACTGTTGATAAAGTTCCAAACGCTCTGACTGACGGTAATTCTCATGGGTTTCTGGGCTTTCATCCCAATCAATCCCCAACCAACGTAGGTTTTCCAGCTGAGAACGCTCACCATCTTCCACATGACGTTTGCGGTCAGTATCTTCGATACGGATGATAAAGTCACCACCGTGATGACGGGCAAAAAGATAGTTAAATAAAGCTGTACGGGCATTACCGATGTGTAGTAGCCCTGTTGGACTTGGTGCATAACGCACACGAATAGTATTTGACATAATGTAAGATACCAAGACTAACTAAAACAGAAAACAAACCATTAATAAAAGTAATGCTCTAGCTACTTTTATTAAGCATTGCAACTGATTTAGTCCCTTTCTCCTTAAAAGTTTCAATCCCCACTATTATAACATACCTTGAAAGCTTGCGACAAGAAAGTAGGATAAAACAAAAAGGAAAGAAGGCGTTTCAATCATTCCTCACTTTCCTAATATACTGTATTACATCAAGGCATCTAAGATAGAGGTGCTTCCACCGCCACCATCTCCTCCACCTGTAACAATGTGATTACCGATCACTTGAGCGAAGGTTTCAATATTTAAACTCTGAACATAAATTTCACCGTAGCCTGAGAAGGTATTAACAATTCCCTCACCAGTACCGATAGACTGCAAGAAGCCATTTTCAAGGTGGATGTCATAATTAAGATCACGGCTCCAAGCCACAACATGCGCATTATCAATAGTAATCGTACCACCTGTCAGCTCTAACTTTTTGATAGAACCAAAAGCATTAGCTAAGAGAGTTCCCTCACCTTCTGTCGTCATGACAAAAAGACCACCTTGCCCGCCAAAGAAAGCTCGTCCAACACTTTGACGTTCCATCTTATATTGAGCAGAACCATCAAGAGCTAAGAAAGCTCCATCATTAAGACGATATTGCTTAGCCCCTAACTCAAGAGCAATCACTTGACCTGGAGTTGATGGAGCTAGCGCTAACTTCCCGTCTGCTGCATTTGACACGGCTTGAGTGATGAACATGGATTCTCCAGAAGTCATAGAACGTCCGATCGCTCCCAGTAACTTCCCTAGACCTGATCCCCCACGCGCATTAAGGCGTGTATTTAAGCTAACACTAGGAGTATGGTAAACCATAGATCCTTGTTGGATATAGGCAGATTCACCAGCTTCAAGAGCAATTTCAACAAGTGGAAATTGCATATTACTATCAATGGTATATTTCATTCGATTATCTGACATGAGAGGTTCTCCTTTTGTGTTGTTAATATAATACAATTATACTTTTCAAATGACCACTTGTCAAACAAAAATAAGGTTTTATAGCGAAAAAGCACTGCTTACGCTTAACCGCAATAGAAACAACACTTTAAAAAAAGGCAGCTCAATCGCCAACCTTTTTTCTATCAACAGCTCCTATTAAGCACGAATAACTGGTAAAACATGTCCAGTATCCACATCATAAATTGCCCCACTAATCACAATATCTTTAGGAATCAAGGGGCTATTTTTTAGTAATAGAACATCATCTGTCACACTGGTTTCAATGTCTTCAAAGGGAAGAAAATCCACCGATTTGACATCATCACCTAAAACAGGCGCTAAATTGGTCCACAAGGCTTGATTATCCTTTTTGTGCAAACCACAATCGGTATGATGCATCACAATAATCTCCTTTGTCCCAAGTAACTGCTCTGAAATCACCAACGACCTGATAATATCATCTGTAACACGTCCACCAGCATTACGAATAATATGGGCATCCCCCAAACTCAAGCCAAAAATCTGAGCCACATGAATCCTTGCATCCATACAAGACACAATGGCAACCTCTTTTCTTGGCGGTGTCGGGATATGACCATTTGGAAAAACCCTCGCAAAGTTTTGGTTATTCGTCAAAAAATCATCAAATCGTGTCATTTCTTCATCCTCCTTTTTGTGCAATGAAAAGCATGACGGTTTCATATTAGTTTCATCTATCTTATCATGTTTTTCTGAAAATGTCCCTGATAAAGACAGAAAAAGCTAGCTATTGAATACTTTCTGCAAGACTTCACTGACTGTTGACACACCTATCACTTGGATACCATCTGGAACAGTTAGACCATGTAGGGAATTTTTCGGAGCATAAATCTTAGTAAAGCCTAATTTACTTGCTTCATTTACCCTTTGTTCAATCCGATTGACCCGTCTGACCTCACCTGTCAATCCAATTTCACCAATAAAACAATCTTGAGGGTTAGTTGGTTGGTCCTTATAACTAGATGCCAAGGCTACAGCAACAGCTAAATCAATGGCAGGTTCATCCAACTTCACTCCACCAGCTGATTTTAGGTAGGCATCTTGATTTTGTAGTAACAAGCCACAACGCTTTTCCAAGACTGCCATAATCAGACTTGCCCGATTAAAATCTAATCCTGTTGTGGTCCGCTTGGCATTTCCAAATACCGTTGGTGTTACCAAGGCCTGAACCTCAGCCAAGATAGGCCTTGTTCCTTCCATTGTTACCACAATAGCCGATCCCGTTGCCCCATCAAGACGCTCTTCTAAAAAGACTTGACTCGGATTCAATACCTCCACCAGACCAGCTGACTGCATCTCGAAAATACCGATTTCATTTGTCGAGCCAAAACGGTTCTTTACCGCCCTCAAAATCCTAAAAGTGTGTTGACGTTCACCTTCAAAGTATAAGACCGTATCCACCATATGCTCTAGCATCCGTGGTCCTGCCAGTGTACCCTCCTTAGTCACATGACCAACAATAAAGGTCGCAATATTATTGGTTTTAGCAAGTTGCATCAACTCAGCTGTCACTTCTCTGACTTGTGAAACAGATCCCTGAACACTGGATATGTCTGGACTCATGATAGTTTGGATAGAGTCAATAATCAAGAAATTGGGCTGAATTTTTTCGACCTCGGCTCTAATCGATTGCATATTGGTTTCAGCATAGAGGTAAAACTCATTATCAATATCACCCAAGCGCTCACTGCGTAGTTTGATTTGCTCCGCTGACTCTTCCCCTGATACATAAAGCACGGTGCCTTTATTGGCTAACTGAGTCGAAACCTGTAAAAGCAAAGTGGACTTCCCGATCCCTGGATCTCCTCCTATCAGCACTAAGCTCCCTGGGACAACACCTCCACCTAACACACGGTTGAACTCCTCCATATCCGTTTGGGTTCTAGCAACCTGACTAGAGGTTACCTGATTTAATTTAACAGGTTTTGTCTTCTCGCCTGTCAGGCTGACACGAGCGTTTTTAACCTCGGCCACCTCTACTTCTTCAACAAAAGACGACCAAGACGAACAATTGGGACAACGCCCCAAGTATTTAGGAGAGTTGTACCCACACTCTTGACAAACAAAATTGGTTTTCTTCTTAGCTATTCTTCTATCCTCCCCAACTCTTCTTTAGTTTCCGGTACTTCCAAACCCACCCATTCGTTGACCAGTTGCTAGATCACCGTCAGCAACAAGAAAGGGCGCAAAAACGCCTTGTACTACGCGTTCACCAACTTCAAGGACCACATCTTGCTCCGTAATGTTTTGCATTTGTGCAAAAATATGCCCCTCATTTGCAGCATTACCATAATAATCCCCATCTATAACACCAACAGAGTTAATCAAGACCAAACCTTTTTTTCTTGGATTGGATGAGCGATCGTAAAGGTAGAGGACTTCTCCTGCTTGCATATAAGCCTTTACCCCTGTTGGGACCAACTTGATCTCCCCTGGGGCAATGATGGTTTTTTCTGCAACCTTTAGGTCATATCCAGCCGCATGTGCTGTTTCTCGCTTAGGCAGTAAATCTTCGTTGTGATAGGTTGATACCAATTCAAATCCACGGATTCTAGACATAATTTTCTCACTTTCTACTCAATTCCTCTATTATAGGCTATTCGTAAAAGAAAAGCAAAAAGCCTGATAATTTTCTTTTTTCAAAAAGACAAGGTCTCATCACCTTGTCTTTTGTGCTATTCAAATACAAATTGATTATGATAAAGTTCAGCGTAAAAACCTTTTTGTCTAAGCAGTTCGTAATGGTTTCCACGTTCTAGCACTTCACCGTCTTTTAAGACAATAATTTCATCAGCATTCAAAATAGTTTTTAAACGATGGGCAATCACAAAGCTCGTGCGCCCTGCCACAACAGCTTCCATAGCTTGCTGAATCTTGCTTTCTGTTACCGTATCAACGTTTGACGTTGCTTCATCCAAAATCAAAACTTGAGGATCTGTTAACAAGGTGCGCGCAATGGAAATCAATTGTTTCTGACCTGTTGAGAAGATGTTATTTTCATCATCAACCAAGGTTTCATACTGATCTGGAAGACTCTCAATAAATTCATGGATATGGGTCGCTCGAGCAGCAGCTTCTACCATTTCTTGACTGGCATCTGGACGACCAAAAGCAATGTTATCTCTAATGCTACCACTAAAGAGAACAGATTCTTGTAACACAATCCCAACATTTTCACGCAGGCTATCAAGATCGTATTCACGAATGTCACGACCATCAAACTTGATAGCACCCTTATCCACATCATAAAAACGGTTAATGAGATTCATAATAGTGGTCTTACCAGAACCTGTTGGGCCCACGACTGCCACCATTTTCCCTTTAGGAGCAGAAATCGTCACATCTTTCAGAACACGCTGACCTGGTAGATAACCAAAGTCAATCCCTTCAATTTCAACACTTTCTTTCAATTCTGTGAATTTAGGAGCAGAGACAGGACGAACCTCTTCTTCTTGATCAAACATTTCTTGAATACGCCCTGCACCAGTAAAGGCTAATTGCAACTCTGCCCAACTAGAAGCTACCTGCATGATCGGTTGATAATATTGTTGTGAATATTGAACAAAGGTAACCACTAAACCAAGTGCAGCTGCTGTTGTCATTGACTTATCATCCAATACTAGAGTTGAGCCCACAAAGATGACGATAGCTGTATTAATCAAGCTCATTCCATTCATCACTGGGAAAAGCAAACCAGCAAAAAGACGACCTTTAAAAGTTGCTCTTCTAACATTATCATTTAATACTGTAAAGCCTGCAATCGTCTCTTCTTGCAAACCTTGCACAATAATGGCTTTTTGACCTGAAATTTTCTCATCCATATAAGCATTGAGTTTACTTACCTCTGCCTGTTGAAGATCAGTGTATTTTCTAGCCATACGAACAATAAAAATCAAGAATAAAATAGCAACTGGGGTACTAGCTACTGTCACCCAAGCTAGCTTGGTATTTTGTGAAAACATCATCCACACAAGTCCAATATAAAGGGCAATATTAGACACCACTTGCGTTAAACTCTGGTTGAAAGAGTTTTGAATATTGTCCAAATCACTGGTAAAGCGAGATAAAATGTCACCATCTTTATGACGATCAAAAAATGCTACCGTCAGGCGCTCTAACTTCCCAAATAAGCCTTTTCTCATTCGGTTAGTTGAGTGTGCTACGATACGTGAAAAAAGTACCGTATAAATCAACATTGACAAGGCTGTAAAAGCATAGGTTAAAAAGAGTTTCCACATGACTGAGCCAAAGGCATCCATACTTGGACGTACCAAGTCTTGTCCTGTTGCCTCACTAATTGCCTTAGCTTTAAAATAGTCTTGTACCCAAGTCCCAAGCTCTGTTAAGGCCTCCCCAAGATAAACAGGGGCTTTAACTTGTAAATAAGTGGATATGATAATCGCTAAAAAAATCACGAAAAAGGATAACTTATAACGTTTAAAATAAAACCAGAAAAATCGTGCTGTTTTCATTATACATAGAGGTTAAGCTCAGCTTATTCCTCTTCCTCCTTTCCTTTTTGTGTCTCATAAATTTCTCGGTAAACGGCATTGGTCTCAACTAACTCAGCATGCGTTCCCTCACCAATTAAGCGGCCCTCATCTAAAACCAAAATTTTATCTGCTTTAACCACTGAAGAAATCTTTTGAGCAATGATCACTGTCGTCGTCTCTTTTAAATCTTTATTTAAAGCTTCTTGAACTAACTTTTCAGACTTAGCATCAAGAGCAGAAGTGGAGTCATCTAAGACCAAAACTTTAGGATTTCCAATGACACCACGGGCAATACTCATACGTTGCTTTTGTCCACCAGAGAAGTTATTCCCACGCTCTTCAACTTGACTTTCGTAAGTCTCATCCATACGATCAATAAATTCTTTAGCTTGAGCAATTCCTGCTGCACGCTCCATTGCTGCAATGTCTGCACCAGCACTTCCTTGACGAAGATTATCAGCAATCGTTCCACTAAACAAAATAGCCTTTTGTAAAACAATAGAGACTGTCTTTCTTAAAGTCGTCTGATTAAGGTCTTTAAGATCACGGCCACCGATTATAATACGTCCTTCTTGAGGGTCAAATAGACGCGGAATCAACTGCGCAAGGGTTGATTTCCCTGCACCTGTTGCTCCTACAACTCCGACCATCTGACCAGATTTAATTGCAAAACTGACATCTTTGAGTGTTGGCTCGGTATCATGTGGATAAGTGAAACTCACATGCTCAAAGACAATATCTCCTTTAAGATCCTCATCTGCATGTTCTTTGAAGGTCATAGCAGGCTCAGTATCCAATACTTCTTTGATACGGTTAAGGGCTACAAAGGCACGACTAGCTTGCATCCCCATAAAGCTCACCATGATAATTGAGAACATAATTTGCATCATATAGGTCATAAAAGAAGCAATGTTTCCGATAGCCTCTGGCTCAGTATCAACCATTTTAGATACCATGTAAATAGAAACAAACGTTGCCATATAAGCAATAAAGGTCAAGACAGGCATCATAATGGAAAAGCCATACCCAATAAATAAATTGAGATCAAGCAGGTCATTAGAAACTTCCTTGAATTTAGCATATTGTGACTTTTCCTGTACAAAAGATTTGACCACTCGGACACCACGAAGGTTCTCTTTAGCAATACTGTTGATCTTATCCATCAAGCTTTGGAAAATCCCAAAACGCGGCCCCATCAATCCCATGATAACAGCCATTACTGCTCCAATCAGGATAACCATCAACACCAAGACCCACCATAAACTTGGTAGCGTTCTTACTGCCATGATGAAAGCACCAATAAACAAAATAGGAAGACGTAGCAAGACTTGGAAAATCATCATCATCAAGTTTTGAATCTGCGTGACATCATTGGTCATGCGAACAACCAAGTTCCCTGCATTAAATTCTTCAATATTGGCATAAGAAAAAGTCTGGATTTTTCTAAATGTTGCCTCACGCAAATCAGCAGAAACACCTTGTGAAATTTTAGCGGCTAAGACGGTATTGACAATACCAGCTAGGAGACCTGCACCCGCAATCCCCAATAACCAAATCCCAATTGATGTAATCTTATCCTTATCGTTTTCCATCACCGCACTTAACACATCTTTGAGGTAGTTCGGTTGTAAAAGCGCACTTGATACGATTACAATCGTCATCAATACAGAAGCCATAACATACCACTTGTACGGCTTAAGTGCTTTTTTAAGCATATTTTCCTCCTTTTTCATGAAAAAACTCCTGGTTCAAGGTGTGAACAGGAAGTATTGCATTATTCAATGCCTATCATTCTAACACAAACACCTTAACTTTGCTAGTCTTAAGATTGTTTTAATCCAACTCCTTCCAATTGTACAAGTTTAGCGTAAATATGGTATAATATGAATGGTTTTCTATCATTAAGAGGAGAAAAATATGACAAAACAAAAAATTGCAGTTTTGGGCCCAGGTTCTTGGGGAACAGCCCTAGCGCAAGTATTAAATGACAATGGGCATGATGTTCGTCTTTGGGGAAATATTCCTGAACAGATTGAAGAGATTAACACCCATCATACGAATACACATTATTTTAAAGATGTGGTGCTAGATCCATCCATCAAAGCCTATCTTGATTTAAAAGAAGCTTTAGATCAGGTTGATGCCATTCTTTTTGTCGTTCCAACAAAAGTGACTCGTCTAGTGGCCAAACAAGTTGCTGAACTTTTAAACCATAAAGTTACCATCATGCATGCTTCAAAAGGTTTAGAGCCTGGCACACATGAACGTCTGTCTACTATATTAGAAGAGGAAATTCCTGCTGAGCTTCGTAGTGAGGTTGTGGTAGTCTCTGGGCCTAGTCATGCGGAGGAAACTATTGTACGTGACTTGACCCTAATTACTGCAGCATCAAAAGATTTAGACACTGCAAAGTATGTTCAAAATCTTTTTAGCAACACCTATTTCCGTCTTTATACCAATACGGATGTGATTGGTGTCGAAACAGCTGGTGCACTTAAAAACATCATCGCGGTTGGAGCAGGAGCCTTACATGGTCTTGGTTTTGGAGACAATGCCAAAGCTGCTGTCATCACAAGGGGATTAGCTGAGATTACAAGACTCGGTGTCAAGCTCGGAGCTGACCCTCTCACTTATAGCGGTCTATCTGGCGTTGGGGACTTGATTGTCACAGGAACCTCTATCCACTCACGAAATTGGCGCGCTGGAGATGCCCTAGGACGAGGGGAGAAACTAGAAGACATCGAACGCAATATGGGAATGGTGATTGAAGGCATCTCAACAACCAAGGTAGCTTACGAGATTGCACAGGAACTTGGTGTTTATATGCCCATCACTACTGCTATCTATCAGTCGATCTATGAAGGGGCTGATATCAAAGAAACTATACTAAGTATGATGTCAAACGAATTACGCTCAGAAAATGAATGGCACTAAGCCTTATAAAAAAAATGAATGCTTATCTTCTGAGCATTCATTTTTTTTATAAGGCTTAGTCTCGACCAAAAATATCTCTTGTATAAACTTTATTGCGAACATCATCTAAGTTGTCATCGTAACGATTTGCAATAATAGCCTGACTTTTTTTCTTGAATTCTTCTAAATGATTGACCACTTCAGAGCCAAAAAAGCTAGAGCCATTCTCCAAAGTTGGCTCAAATATAATGACTTTAGCACCCTTGGCTTTAATCCGTTTCATGACCCCTTGTATCGAACTTTGTCTAAAATTATCGGAATGACTCTTCATGGTTAAACGATAGACTCCGATAGTTACTTCTTTTTCACTTTGATAGTGGAAGGTATCATGTTCACTATAGTCGTAATAGCCCGCCATTTTTAAAACTTGATCTGCTATAAAATCCTTTCGTGTTCGATTAGATTCTACAATAGCTGTCATCATATTTTGAGGAATATTATCATAATTAGCTAGTAATTGTTTACTGTCTTTTGGTAAGCAATAACCTCCATATCCAAACGATGGATTGTTGTAATAAGTTCCAATACGAGGATCTAGACCAACCCCTTCGATAATTGATTGTGTATTCAATCCCTTGATTTCAGCATATGTATCTAACTCATTAAAATAAGATACCCGTAAAGCCAAATAAGTATTGGCAAACAACTTAACCGCCTCAGCTTCTGTCGCCCCCATAGATAAAACACTGACATCTTCCTTTAGAGAAGCTGTTTTTAAAAAAGAAGCAAATTTTGAAGCAGCTGCTTTTAACTCTACCGAATCATTTAATTCGCTAGAAACAATGATACGCGAGGGATAAAGATTATCATAAAGAGCTTTTGATTCTCTCAGAAATTCTGGACTAAATAGAATATTTTCTGTCCCATATTTTTTTCTCATAGAAAGTGTAAAACCTACTGGGACAGTAGATTTAATCACCATAATTGCTTGAGGGTTCACAGCAAGTACTTGTTTAATAACAGTCTCAACGTGTTGCGTATCAAAATAATTTGTAGCACTATCATAATTTGTAGGAGCTGCTATGACGATAAATTCAGCAGCCTCATAAGCCTTTTTAGCATCTAAGCTTGCCTCCAAATTTAAGTCCTTCTCTTTTAGATACCTTTCAATATAATCATCCTGAATAGGAGAAACTCCCTTATTAACAAGAGCCACCTTTTCTTCCAAAACATCTACAGCTATTACTTGATGATACTGAGCTAGTAACACCGCCATTGACATTCCGACATAGCCTAATCCCGCCACTGCAATAGTGCTACTGGACTCAATATTTTGTACAGTTTTTTGTTCAACTGAAAAAAAATCTTCAATTTTATGGTTGGTTAATTCAGCTAGGCTTTCTAATTGAGCAATGCTGGGAACAAACTTTTCTTGTTCTATTCGAGAAACTAATGAACGATTGATACCAACTTTATTAGCCAGATCTTCCTGAGTTAATTGGTGCCTTATCCTATAATCTTTAAGAACAGTTGCCAAAATTTCTTTAGAAAACTTTTTCATATGTCCCCTCCTTATCTTTCTGTCAGTATAGCATTTGTTCAAAAAAAAAACAAGAATGCAGAACATTCTTGTTTCTAATTACTATTTTGTTATTTTTAATATCATAATATCTTTACTATTCGCTCAAGTTCTGTCAAATTTAGCTGATCTGATGCTTGCTCCTCTTTTCCTTGTGAACTCATCTTATCAAAAATAATAATAGCCGTTTTTAAAAGAAGTTTGATGTCTAATAGCAAGGAATAATTTTTGATATATAAGAGATCAAATTTCAACTTATCTCTAAAATCCGAGGTATATTTACCATAAACTTGAGCATAACCTGTTAAACCAGCCCTAACATGATGTCTCCAAGGATAGTGCGAGTCTTCTTGTGAAAATTGATCCACAAAAAACGGACGCTCAGGTCTTGGACCAACAATCGACATCTCTCCCTTTAGGACGTTAATCAACTGAGGAAGCTCATCAATCCTGGTCGCTCGAATGAATTTCCCAACCTTTGTCACACGTTGATCATTGGCTTGTGCTAACACTGGACCAGAGTGTTTTTCTGCATCTACCGTCATTGATCTGAACTTTAAAATAGAAAATACCTTGTTATCACGTGTCACTCTATCCTGTTTATAAAATATCGGCCCCTCACTTTCTAACTTTATCATACAAGCTGCTAGTAGGGTCAACGGCAGACTTAACACCAACATGAAAAGGGCTAATATAATATCAAACAAACGTTTAACGATATCTTGTCCCTTGGAGAGCGAATAAGGGGCTAAACAAAGCATATTCTCATCAGAAATATTAAAGAGATCTGAATCACGGACAAGCGTACTTTCTACAGTCGCTGTTAAATACATGTCCTTCTTTTCCCTCATCAGATAATCGTAAATCTCTAAAACTTCTGATTGATCGATAGGACCAACAAGGTAAACAACATCTATCTGATCAATCACTTTTTTTATCTTCTCAAGGTAGTCAGAAAAGGCAACATAACTAAGCTCATGAAATGAAGAAGCCGAGGACTGAAAATTAGCAATAGCTGCTAGTACGTCTTTTTCTTTTCCTAAAATCAAAAGACGTTTCTGACCAACAACGAGTTTATACAGGCTAGAAACCATTATATAAAAAGCTCCAGAAATACTTGTGCTTAAGATAATGTAGGCGAGATAAAACCATCCTGTAACATGGAGCTGATGAAAACTTCCCCACTCTACTATTAGCATGACAAGTGAAAAGAATAATTGAATAAAAAAAGCATTAACAAATAAAGAGCTCTTGGAACGATTATAATACACATGTGAATCAAACATGTTACAAATGATAAGATAAATCAGTACTAACCAAGGAAGAACACGGCTAAAACCACTCAACTCTAAAAAATCGTTATTTAAATTAGAAAATTGACCAAATAGATCTTGAAACTGCAAAGATACAAATATTCCTGCTAACATTAAAATAACTTCAACAGCATAAACTATAATGGACCATAAACTTTTTGTTTTTATCATTCCATCTCCTTTTTCATTTTGTAGCATCAAACAACTGCTACAACGCTTCTACTCCTGATTTATGTCCTAGCTTTTCGAAATTCCCTAGCTCCCTGAAACATATACTTTATATTAGCTAAAATAGAAATTTCTGGACGCATCATCTGACGTTTACGGATGGCAAATTGTATAATCAAGAGCCAGTACCATTTTGGCGACATGCGCTTAAAAACAGCTCCTCGTTTCTGACACAAAGATGGGGTCGGGGTACGATCCCAATGCGATTCCCTATCTCTCAAGGTCGCTATTTTTTCTGGGTAGCTATAAATCTTTAACCCTTTCCTCAAGGCATCGAAAAGTAAAATATTTTCTTCTCCAAAGGTATACGGAGCTCCAATACCAAACCGTTCATCAAATGTAATCCCTCTATCTACTAGGCTTGACTTTTTAAAGCTGATTTGAACAGAGGAAGTCTTCATAGCAGTGATATGATTCATTTTTCCCTTTTTTAACGGTTTTTTCGATAATTCACTACGCTCTTGATCGACATAAAAAACGATCATATCCGCATCTGGAAACTCTTGATAGGCTTGATCAACAAGTTTTTCATAGTCTTCCACAAAGACCATGTCATCATCAGCAATCTGACAAATTGCAGTATATGGAGCTAAATTTAGAGCATCATTGCGGCTAGCACTAAGTCCGAGACGATCGCTATATAAAATTTTAGTTTTACCATCTTCCAACAGTTGTGAAGCCAGTCTTCCTTGCCTTGATTGGTTGACAACAATGGTCTCAAGATTTTCTAAATTCATCTCCTCAACCAAGCCTTTAACATTTTCAGTATCTAAGGTTGCAACTAGTACGACCATACATTCTCCTTACATCCTTCTTTTAACAGCATTATAAGCATATCCTATAAATGGACCAACAGTCTCTATAACTGACAGTCCTTCCACTTTTCTAAATAAATACCATGTTCTTTTAATCGCAGCAAACTTATTAGCTGATAGTGATTGATTGGTCCTTCTATAAATGGAAAGGGGTTGATTGATGCTATAAGCATACTTAACAACTTTTAAAATTTTCCACCATGTAGCTGTATCTTGGCCCCTCCTGACATCAGGCATTGCAATCTCTTCTTTACTAAGTTGCTCTAGATCAAGCATAACTGTCGAGGTCCAAATGGTATGGTTCCTCAATGCCTGCTGATAGGAAATTTTTTCTGGAACAGTTATAGGAGCTTTGATGGGTTTACCTGTCTCATCTGCAAATTGATATGATGTAAATGAAAAAGCATAACCATATTTTAGCATAAAAGCAACCTGTACTTCTAGCTTGTTTGGTAACCACAAATCATCCGCATCTAAAAAACAAATGAAGCGACCTTTAGCACAGCTTACTCCTTTGTTTCTTGAAATCGCAACACCCGAATTTTGCACATTCTTTAGCAAACTAAGATTTGAATAAGCTGATAACATTTCTGATACCAGTTGATAAGAATTATCGGTGGACTGATCATCAACAACAATAACTTCAAAATTTTGAAAAGTTTGTTGAAAAACAGACTGAAGCGTTTCTTTTATAAAACTTGAAGCGTTATACATGGGAATAATAACACTAACTAGTGGTTGAGATAATTGAGATGGCATTATAAAAGCTCCTACATAAGTATTGTTTGAAAATTATTGAATCATATAGTAATATAAAAAGCGACTAAAGTTAGAAAGAAAAAAATATGAACCAGCCACTTATTTCTGTTGTTATACCTAATTTTAACCGTGGGCACCTCATTGAAGAGGTCATTAAAAGTATTACCAGTCAAACTTATCACAATATCGAAATCATTGTCGTTGACGACCATTCAACAGATGGATCTATGAACACATTAGAAAGACTCAAAAGTCAACTTTCTAATCTAACCTATCTCCAACTTCCCAAAAATCAAGGCGCTAATGTCTGCCGTAATACGGGAGTTAAGTTGGCTAAGGGAAACTACATCGCTTTCCTAGATTCTGATGACTATTTCTTACCAACTAAGCTAGAAAAACAAATCCAAATCTTTAACCAATTTCCAGAAATTGGGTTTGTCGTAACTGGATTTGGAGCTAAGACATTCACCACCCTGGGCGAAGGTATTATTCCTATCAAAGATACCATTAAGCAAAATAATCTAGGTGGATTCTCTACCCTCATGGTAAAAAAAGATATTTTTCTTGCTGTTGGAGGATTAGATGAACAACTTTTAAGTTGTCAAGATTGGGACCTATTTTTAAAACTCTTGAACATCAGTCAGGGTTATAAAATAGCAGAGGATCTCGTCATCTATGAAACACAGGAAGATAGCATCTCTAGAAACAGTACCAAGGTTATCCAAGGCTATCAAATCGTGTCAAAACGTGCCAAAACCCTTAATCACCAGCTCAACCTCATCCCCCAAAAAGAGTTAGAGGCCTACCAAGACTATTACCTTGCCATGCGCTACTTTGGTCTAAAAGATATAAAACATACTCGAACATATCTCAAGCAGTCTATTAAACGATCTCCAAAACTTGTACCAATCATTTATTTTATTTTTGCTGTTTTTGGATACTCTTCCCTACACCAATTGATGAAATGTAAGACTATGTTACGAAATGTTAAAACCCTTGTTAAAAGAAGCTGATAACATCACTTCTTATCACAAAAGACAATCGTAAAAATCCCCTTTAAAAAGATACTACCTCTATACTATTTTAACAAAAAATAGTACAATGCAAACATATTTTATCCTGAAAGTCATGCCGTGAATACAAAATCTTTAAAATTAAATGGAATTATCTCTTTACTGAATAAACTAGTCTCCATTATTTGCAGTCTCATCCTTCCAAGACTTTATATTGAAGCCTTTGGCTCTGAAGTTAATGGGTTAATGTCTAGTATTACCCAATACCTGACCCTGATTAGCTTGCTGGACTTAGGAATGGGAGCAGTTGTGCAAGCCAGTATGTATAAGCCATTGCTAGAAGAAGATACTGAAACACTGTCAACCATTTACTATAAGTCACAACAATTTTTCAATAAAGTTGGACTAGCCCTTCTCTTTTACATCGGGATACTCTGCTTCATTCTTCCACGAACCTTATCGAGTCACTTCTCTAACCAACAAATTATCGGTTTGATATTGATTTTATCCTTATCTCAATTATTACAATTTTTTGTGGGAATTACTAGTCAAATCATATTAGGATCTGACCAAAAAGCCTACATCAAAGAGATTCTTCAGGGGTTAGCAAACATTGCCAATCTCCTTCTTTCTCTTATCCTCATCAATGCTAATCAATCTATATTTGGAGTACGACTCGGTTCAGCTTTAATCTTTGTTATTCCGCCAATTATTATTAGCTATTATGTGCATCGTCACTATCATATTTCCAAAAAACGAATTGATAAAAACTACAAAATTCAGCAACAATGGTATGGCATAGGACAACATATCGCCTATACCATACAAGAAAGCACAGATATTGTTATTCTATCACTTTTTGCTAGCTTACAAGAAGTCTCTATCTACGCCATCTATAATACTGTATTTCAAGGGATTAAGACTTTTTTAAATGCAGCAACAAGTGGATTACGCCCCTTCTTAGGAAAAGCTTTACATATTGCAGACAAAAAAGAATTAGCAAGACAATTTAATAAGATTGAATGGTTAATTCATACTGGTTCAACCATTGCCCTAAGCACTACCTTTCAACTGATTACGCCATTTGTCATCCTTTATACAAAGAATGTTAAGGATACTGACTATAACCAACCGATTTTTGGCTATATGATGACACTAGCATTATTTTTATATGCCCTTCGTCTTCCTTATCGAACCCTGATCTTTGCTTCAGGTGAATTTAAAGATACACAAATAGGAACTTATTTAGAAGCTTTATTGAATTTAATCATCTCTCTCTTACTAGTGTCTAACATGGGATTAGTCGGAGTAGCTATCGGAACTACTATTTCATTTCTTTATAGCTTGTCTTACTACATCTGGTATAGCTACAAGCATCTTTTACAAGCCAGCTATCAATTTGTCATAAAGCAATTACTCATTGATATCAGTGTCTTTAGCTTTTCAAACCTTTTAGTCTTTCCTTTTCTACACCATATAACCTCTACCATATCATGGGTGGTATTTGCAATTATAAGCATTATGATCACAACTAGTATTAGTTGTTTGATAAATTACTATTACAATAAACAGCTATTCTTCATGATCGTTAAAAGAAAAAAACTCGGTGCTTAAAAAGCCGAGTTTTTATTTAACGTTTTTTATCATAAATCACTAATTTATCAGGATGAGATTGTTTATAAACGGCATACATTAACGTTAGATAGATAATAAAGGTATAATCATCATAGATACTGCCTGTTAAAAAATATTTGAGAAAAAAACTAGATGTCAAAAAAACGACAACTTTCTTCCCAGTTATATCAGTTTTAAAAAAGGTTTTCCCTATAAAGTAAAATAAGGCAAGAATAATTAAAGATCCCAATAGCCAACCAAAAGATAAAAATGTTTCTAAAAAAAGATTATGCACATAGACACCATCTGGCATGATTGTACGATCAAAAAACATGCCATTAAAATCTACACCCATGCCCTTCAGATAAGTCAGAGCAATTTTTATCATGTTATCTCTCCCCGTACTCTGCGTCAACACTCCTGTTGCTGCACGGTTTAAGATATAGGAATTTGCGACATTGAGGCGCGTTAGAATCTGAAATAACACTATTACAAATAAAACTAATCCCAAACCTATACCAGTAACTGTAAACAGTGACCTCATTGAGATTGTGATGGGTTTTTGATTATCAAATCGTTGTAAAATATAAAATACCAGGATACTAATCACTAACCATATAAGAGGACCTCTGGCACCGTAGACAACACCTTCCACTAGCATCACTAATAAAACTCCCAGTTTTATTAGTGTAGGTTTCTTTAGGAAACTAAATGATGTCAGAATCCAAAACGGCAATAGATTATAAGAAAATGTCATATATCCTGTTGCGTCTTTCAAAATAAACTTTACAAGAAAAGACCCAATGATCAAAAAGCTATTGATACTATCAATGATTTTATTGTCAAACAAGGGAGAAAAGTCAGAAATCCGTGACAAAATTAGCATAGCATAAGGCAGATAGAAACTATAAATCATCACCATATCACTATCTAAGTATCTACCTTGAACAGATTGATGTGATGTTAAAAATAGAAAAACATAAACTAAGTAGACAAAAAATAAAGATGAGAGACGCTTCAAAGAAACTGGAAATCTCAAAAGAATAAAGAATGCTACTAAAGCAACTAAACCGTAGCCTAAAAATATGGTCTTTGAGGCAAAAAAATCTAAACTCAGTAACCGTAATACTGCCGCTAGAATAATACTAAAAGGATAAATAGACAGACTTAAATAAAGTAGCGCGACATCCCAGCTGTTTCGATTTCGATCATACATATCAACGGCTCCTATAACCTCTATTTATAAAATAGTTTCTGAAATGTTGATTCCCTATCACGGATCTCACCATTAAAGACATAACCTAAAACCTGTATGTCATAATCTACCATAAATCGATTACTCTCAATTAAATCGTCAGTTCTTGTATAATCTCTTTTTACTAACATGACAACATTTTTTATTTTAGTGGCCAAAATCTGTGCATCAGGAATGCCATTTAAGGAACTAGCATCAAAAATAATATAGTCAAACTGTTCCTCTAGTTTGATTAAAAGTTCATCCATTTTTTTCCCAGTCAATAAATCTGTGTTATGAGCTTGCTTTGGACCAGTCGTTAATACGTTCATTTTTTCATGAGACATGAGTGGTAGCTCTACGTCATCAAAACCTTCTAAATAGGTTGTCAAACCGGTATCATTAGGCAGGGATAAAATATGATGTAAACTTGGATTTCTAAAATTAGCATCCACCAGTAAAACCTTCTGACCATCACGCGCAAAACTCTTAGCTAAATAAGTTGCAAAAGTGGATTTTCCTGTTGCTGTTTCTGGAGAAGTAATAAGGAAAGATTTTGCCTGATGCTTTTTAAGTTGGAGTTTTAACTTAACTTTAATGCCCTCAATGTTATCCAAAATCGCCTTATCATGAATGACCTCTGGTTTGAATAATTTTTTACGTGTTTGCTTCCGCTTGGCTGACGAAGTTCGCTGTGTAAAAGTTCCTAGTTGAAGACTTCCTAGCTCTAACCACTTAAAACGTTCTAATAACCCTGTACCTCCAACTGTTGGGGTCAATAGCTCAAATAAGATGATGGCTAAAAAACTAACGACAAGACCCAAAGCTATTGAAAAGGCTAAATTTTTTAGTAAGTTAGGGGAACTTTTCTGATTTGCTACCTTAGCTGCTGAAATTACTCTTATTTTTAAGTTAGAAGCATAATAACTATCTAGCTTATCTTGAAAAATCTCAGCGACAGTATTTGCAATTTCCGCTGCCAAGGCTGGCGAGGAATCCTCTGCCTTAATGCCAAATGTTTGAGAATCAGCATCTGTGGTAACTGATATCTTACCTCTTAAATCTTGATTAGAATAGTCTGCCGATATTTTTTTATTAACCATGGTCAAAATATCATCTGATAGAATAATATTTTCATATGTCTTTATCAACTTGGCATTCGTATCTAACTGATTTAAGGTCAATTGTTGACTGGAAGCAGATTTTGGACTCACAAGTAGCTCTGCAGTTGAACTATATAGTGGTTTCATCACAAAAAGACTCAACACTACTGCACTGACCATAAAAACCAGAATAGTTGAAATAATCCAACGAATCTTATTTTTTAATAACCTAAATATCGCTGGCAAACTTAATTCTTTATCCATTTTTGTTTCCTTTATCATTTCAATTTTTATAATTTTCATTGTACCATTATATTTGATAAAAACATACCCTACTGCCCTATTTCATAGTCACTTTATTGAGTTCCATTTTAGGTTTATGGTATAATGACCTAAACATGAGCATTTACTATTTCATCAAGGAGAAAAACGTGGCAAAAGTTTCCATTATCATCCCAGTTTATAATACTGAAGATTACCTAGCAGATTGTGTCAAGTCTTTACAGAAACAGTCCTTACAAGATATTGAAATCATACTTGTCAATGATGCCTCAACCGATCGTTCTTTGGAAATCATGACAGATTTTCAAAAGCAAGATCCCCGCATAAAGGTGATTTCTCTAAACAACAATCAAGGGGTAGGAGAAGCCAGAAATCAAGGGCTAAAAATCGCTAGCGGTGAGTTTATTGCCTTTGTTGATTCTGATGATTTTGTAAAAGTTGATATGTTTGAAAAACTTTATCAAAAAGCTTTGAAAGAGCAGGCTGACATTGTCCTATGCGATACAGATAGTTACTCATCAAACGGTAAGAAGAAAACGGTTTGGTACAAACCGATTTATGGAAAACCAACCCTGAAAGATCTTTTCCATAACACACAGCCAAGCAGTCGCATTTTTTCAAAACAACTGATTGACCGCGTACAGTTTCACTTTCTACCCGGAATGGGAGAAGGGATTATTTTTGAATTGATGATAGCAGCAAAAATGATCACAACTGTACCTGAAAAACTCTATGTCTATCGGTCAAGAGACGGCTCTCTTAGTACCACACCAAATCCTCAAAAAAATAGAGAATCTCTCGAAAATAATCGCATCATGGGAGAGAGGAATCCTGAATTTAAAGATTATTTTACCTTTAAGATGATCGAAGATTTATTGCAGATGGTTGCAAATGCTGTAAAAATCAATGATTATACGACTTATAAGGTAGCCGTAAAAGAACTCAAGGAACTTAATTACCTTAAAAATCCTTTTATCCCTACTTTCTACAAAGATGAGTATGCTTTGCATCGTTATATTATTAAAGTCTATCTACTTCCTAGTAACTTCTTGTTAGCCCGCTTGATTTCAAAGCTAAATTAACTAGTTTATTATGGTACTAAAGAGCCTGGCTAGCCTAATAGGTTGCTAGGCTTTTTTATTCTTCCCTACTCATTGAAGCCGTTAGGATAGTTTTCTTGCCAACGCCAAGCATCTTGGCACATATCTACGATTGTAAACGTAGCCTCCCATCCTAACTTATCTTTTGCCTTTGTGGGATCAGCAAAACACGTCGCAATATCTCCTGGACGACGTCCTTCAATTTGATAAGGAATAGCTCTGCCCACAACGTCAGACATGATGTTGATTAAATCTAAAACAGAATAGCCTTGACCTGTGCCAAGATTGTAAACTTCTAATCCTTCATTCTT
The DNA here is from genome assembly GCF_050315295.1 of Streptococcus sp. SGI.013. Lineage (NCBI taxonomy): Bacteria > Bacillati > Bacillota > Bacilli > Lactobacillales > Streptococcaceae > Streptococcus > Streptococcus sp. SGI.013. The sequence goes on along the minus strand of NZ_JBNPOS010000022.1, from coordinate 1,973 downwards.
CTCTAGGTGATCTAAGGCCGCAAGGTGACCTCTAGCTAAATCAACTACATGGATGTAATCTCGCACCCCTGTCCCATCTTTTGTAGGATAGTCCTGACCAAACACCTTAATAAAAGGAAGCTGACCAATAGCAACTTGCGTAATATATGGTAATAAATTATTCGGAACAGATTGAGGACTTTCTCCTAGCTCACCAGATGGATGCGCCCCTATCGGATTAAAATAGCGTAATAAAATAATATTCCAACTCTGATCCGATAGATAAACATCCTCTAAAATTCTTTCCGCCATTAGTTTTGTTTGTCCGTAAGGATTAGTTGCAGACACACTGGCATCTTCTTTAATAGGATTTGTTTTAGGGTGACCATAAACAGTGGCTGACGAACTAAAAATAAGATTTTTACACTCATGTTTTTTCATCACCTGTAGTAGAGCTAAGGTACCACTGATATTTGTCTCATAGTAGTCTAGAGGGCGAACAACTGATTCTCCCACAGCTTTCAAAGCTGCAAAATGAATCACAGCATCTATTTTTTCTTTTTCAAAAATACTATCAAGAAAACGTCCATCACAGATATCTCCTTGATAAAAAGTCACCGCTTTTCCAGTCAACTTTTCCACATTTTTTAAACTCTGATCGCTAGAATTACTTAGGTTGTCAAGAACCACAACTTCATAACCTGATTCTAATAATTCTAAGCAGGTATGTGAGCCAATATAACCACTTCCACCTGTCACTAGTACTTTTCTCATATTTTCTCCATATCCTTCTACTTCTAACTAGCTCAAGCATCACTAGTCTCCTTCATTCTAACACCCTTATATTGACTTGTAAAGAAAATCACCCCTCTATATCGTCATACACATAAAAACTTTCTTTCCTCCTTTAATTTTATTATCTAAATCTAAAACCTATTTTTACACTATCACACTATCCTCGATTTCCAACTAATTGTGTCAAACCCTCCTCAAAATGAATAGAAATATAATGGTAACTCCGCTTCTCCTTAGGGATTTCATCATTTGTAAGAGTTGAAGACAAACTTTACAAACAGTACTTAAATTAAAGACCACTCGAAATTACTTTGTAAAACTTCAATAAGTAGAATAAAAAAATTCCAAGAAAAAGAACTTGGAATGATCTATTTAAATATTGCTGAGCTGACAAGACAGCCTACGGGTTAATTGCTACACCTGTTTTATTCAATTGGGTAACGTTTTTAAAGAAATGTTCTTGTCGCTTATTTACATTGAAACTATTACAAAGTTTTTGAAATTGAGACAGGGTCTGAATAATTTCTTGTGCCAAATCTACCCCCGCAACATTATCTTGACGAAGCAGATTATAAGCCCGACGCATATTGATATCTATCGCCTCTAAAAAATAGGTCCCTAATTGTGGAGTCACTTCCATCACTTCAATAATATCCTTCGCGCATTCTTCTACTTCATCGTAGTAACCCCGTTTGGATAAATGTTCCAGGCTGGCTTTCAATACAAGAAAAAGATACTCAATCCCTTGGAAAAAGTGATTATACCCTCCATCTTCACCATTTTTCAAACCATTTATTAATTGTCTTAACTTAAAAAGAACAAATTCATCATTGAAATAAACTAGTAATTGAGCATAGACATTATACTCGATTTTTCCCCATACCTCCAATTCAATTAATTTGTCCTTTACAAATTCAATTTCATTCCAATCAGAATCCGTCAAGAAAGATTCACCCAACATATTCGCAGCTCCGACTTTTGTCACAACACGGTGAGCAACAACCCAATAATATGGGATGTTTTCGTTAAGAGGTTGATTTACCAACTTAACTGATTGTGCATACTGCTCTTTATGAACGAGATTAATAACTTCTATTTGCCGTTTTGTAAATTCACTCGGAAAGAGTTCTTGATAGGTATTTCCCCATTCTTCTAAATTAACACCAATATTATTTAAAAGCGGGAAAAAATTATCAATT